>CAYFJE010000064.1:0-5950 GCA_964343345.1 uncultured bacterium | reverse complement strand
CAAGATTATGAAGAAATGAAAAAAAATTTTGATTATTTATGGGGCTTTCTTTTAGAGGAAGGAAAACCATGGACTGCTCCTGTTTGGATTGGAGAATTTGGTACTTGTAGTAATGATTCATCTTGTGTTCAAGATTCTTCAGCTAGCGGTTATTGGTTTTTAAATTTCGTTAAATACCTGAAAGAAAATGATATTGATTGGGCATATTGGCCGTTAAATGGAACTATGGCAAATGGAGAAACTAGAGTTTATGGATCTGTTGATTGGTATGGGGTTTTAGACAAGACATGGGAAGATGTCTCTTTAGAAGGTTTATTGCTAGTCCTTCAAAGTATTCAGCCAATCAATAAATAATATTTTCTAATCTTTCTAATTCAGCAAGCATTTTTCTTGGTTCAGGTTCCGTTTTTACTTTGAGTGTCTTGTTTTTTAAAATCCAGTTGTGGAATTCTTTATTTTTTGGCTTTTCGTTTAAAACTATTTCAAGATGATTGTTTTTATATGAAACTTTTTGTATTGGTAACGACTTTGCAGTTTTGTAAATCATTGAGCTTAAAAGAAGATCTTCAACCGATTTGTTAACTTGGTTTTTTTTGTACCATTCTGTTTTCAGTTTCCTTATGTCATGTTCATTTGCGTCTTCAAAAATATAAGAGTACATTGAAAGCCTTTCTTCACTTGGATAATCTGTTGGTAACATTCCAAAAAAAGGTATTGATATTTCTGGATTTTTTTTCGTTTTTGATTTTTTCAAATAATTTACCGAGTCAAACAACATTTCAGAAAAAAATTCCAATCCAAGTTGCCACATGTGTCCTGATTGGTTTGTTCCCAGCACTTCCCCAGCCCCTCTCAGTTCCAAATCAGCTTTTGCAATTGAAAATCCAGCACCTAAATTACTGTATTGAGAAAGCTTGTTGAGTCTTTGTCTGACCTGCATTGATATTTCTTTTTTTTCAGGGATGAAAAAATAGGCAAGACCTTTTTTTTCCCTCCTACCTATCCTTCCCCTTAACTGATGAAGCTGAGAGAGGCCTAGCCTAGTTGTATCTTCAACAATTATTGTGTTTGCATCTTCAAAATCGATGCCATTTTGGATTATTGTTGTTGTTAGAAGTATCGATTTTTGTGTTTTGAGAAATTTCAAAATTCGATTTTCCAAAGATTTTGAACCAAGCCTTCCATGGACGGTGATTACATTATTAAATCTTTCTTTTAACCATCTTTCTCTTTCTTTTATTGTGTATATGTGGTTGTGAAGAAAAAAAACTTTACCACCTCTGTCAAATTCTTTTTCTATCGATTCAATAACATAATTTTCATTCCATTTTTTTATGATTGTCTTTATTGGTTTTCTGCCTCTAGGGGGGGTTGTTATCGTTGTTGCATCTTTTAGCCCAACGAGGGATGTGAACAAGGTTCTTGGAATAGGAGTTGCTGACAATGTCAAAACATCTACAGTTTTTTTATCAATTGTTAGTTTTTCTTTGTGTTTAACTCCAAACCTTTGCTCCTCATCTATTATCAGAAGGCCAAGATTTTTAAAATCAATTTTCTTATTGAGTAGAGCATGTGTTCCAACAACAAAACAGCATTTTCCAGAATTTATTTTTTCGTATATCTCGTTTTTTCTTTTTTCAGATGTCAATCTAGATAAATTAAAGCATTCGATTCCAAATTCACTAAGTCTTTTTTTAATTCTTCGGTAATGTTGTTGAACCAGTACTGTTGTTGGTGCAAGAAGAGCAACTTGAGAATTATTTATCAAGACTCTAAATGCAGCTCTTAGAGCGACTTCTGTTTTGCCGTAACCAACATCCCCAGCCAGAATTCTGTTCATTATTTTCTTAGATGACATATCCTGGAATATTTCATTTAATGCAAGTAATTGCTCGCTTGTTAGTTTGTGAGGGAAATTTTTTGAGAAAATTAATTCAAGCTCATTGTCTTTTTTCCATACTTTTTCTCTTTTAATATTTTTTCTTGTGTTGTAAAGTTGGAAAAGGTCTTTTGCGAATTTTAGTGTTTCTTCTTTAGTTTTTATTATTCTTTTTTGCCATCGTTTGCTACCAAGTTTATCTAATTTTTTTACTTTCGGACCAATGTATCTTTGTACACGATTCAGGAGAATTATCGGAACTAGTATTTCATCATTTCCATCAAAAAAAAGTCTTAAAAATTCTTTCTTTTTTCCTTCAACTGATGTGGTTTTTAATCCGCCAAATTTACAGATGCCGTGATCTTTATGAACCAAATGTTCTCCTATTCCCAAGTTGTCTAAAGAGAATATTCTTTTTTTATTTTTTTCTCCTTCTGGACTTGGTGATATCCATATGTTCAATTTTTCCCAATATTCGTGTGAGGGTATGTTGATTTCCCAATCTCGATTTTTTCCAGATCTTATTAGTTTTATTTCTTTTTGTCTTAAAAATTCTTCCCAATGTTTTTCTTCTTTTTCATCTGAAAATACATTGTCACTGTATGTAACTCTAAATAAGTCATTTGGTTTTGGAATCGATGAAATATTAATTTTTTTAATGTTTTTTGGAAGGATTAATTCATCTTCAATTTCTCCATTTCTGTACAGCCACCATTCCCCTAAATTACGATAATCACTTTTTTTTATCTTCGAGCCTTCTGACAATGATGGAATTGTTATTTTTTTATACCTTGAATCATCTAAGGTTTCTCCGAAAAGGTCAATGCTTATTGGTTTTTCTTTGTTTGGAATCCATATATGCAACCTGTCACCAACAAGATGCCATTCACCTCCACTTTCAGGCCTGTATGGTTTTTTAATATAACCAACTGATTCCAAGTATTTTTTTAAACTGTATTTTTTGCTAATCTTTTTACCATGATTCCAAATAGTTGGTTCTGGGGATTTTTTTTCAAAATTACTGATTTCTTCATATGTCAGTATGGTCAGATTTTTATTTTCCGAAGGGAGACATTTCTCGTTTAAGGGGCGTTTTGCCGACTTTAGAATTTTTTCAAATATTCTCAAGTCGCTTTTCGGAACAACCAATACAGTTTTCTTTTTTTTAGCAATTATCAATGAGGAAAGAAGTAATGGGGATGGGCACCCAATTGTTTTGGGAAGATGTATTTTTTCTAGCTTCTTTTGTATCGATTCCGGAAGATTCAACTTCTGTCTTCTACAAGGAATATCAAGACTCTATTTGACCCCGTGCTTGTTACTGCTAAGGTTCTTTGATCTTCAGAAAGAGCAATTCCAAATGGGTTATTGAATATTCTGGAAGGAGATTCTGTATTTCCATACATCATTCTGAGAACATCATTTTCATCCCAGGC
Organism: uncultured bacterium; assembly: GCA_964343345.1. Lineage (GTDB taxonomy): Bacteria > UBP7 > UBA6624 > UBA6624 > UBA6624 > UBA6624. Next base: position 2,635 of record CAYFJE010000064.1, on the reverse strand, counting down.
CTGTATTCGTGAATTTCCTGTATCGGAAACGAAAGTCCAACCATTATTGAATGTGATTCCATGAGGTGCTAAAAGTTCTCCAGGGCCAACTCCATTTAATCCGATTCTTCGTATTTCTTCTCCATCGGTGTTATATCCAATAATGGAACCCATGGCTTCGTCGGGAACCCAAAACAAGCCGTCTTTACCCCATTCGATATCAGTTGGCTGTGCAAAAGGGGTTGATATTTTTTTCTCTAATAAGAATTGTTTTGTTTTTTGTTCCATTTTTCCGGTTTCTGGATTTTCTTTTTCGATTTTTACTTTTTTGCCATTTGCATCAAGAAGAACTGCTGTTGATCTTTTTTTATCAATTGCCCATATGCCGAGGGGGCTTGAGGTCAATCCTTCAATTTTATTTACTCCTTTAGACCATTCAACTAAACCTGTTTTTTCTAATCTATATATGAGATCTTTTCTGACATCCGATATGTAAAGCATGTTTTCATGAAATGTAAGATGTTTTGGCTCTAGAAGGTTTTCTTTAATCCTCTGAATAATTTTTCCATCCCAATCAAATTTAATAATTTCTCCATAGTTGTTGTAATGTACTGATACCCAAAAACCATCCGTGTCACTAACAACACCTGTCGGAAAGCCTATTTTCCCGCCATCGTAAAGTGCTTCTTCATGAATCAAGGTAAGTGTTTTGCTTACAGATTCAGGATAAGAGTCGGGAGGTAGTTTTGAAAGATTCCTGTCTTTCCACCTTTGTTTCAATGTAAGTATTGCATTGGAGTTTCCAAATTCCATTGAAGCCCTTGCTGCAGCTTGTAATGCTCCTCCTGTGCCTCCCATGTCTAAAAAGCTTTTCATCATGGATTGTCTAAGTTTTTCATTGCCTTGAGCTTCGGCTATTTTTCCTAAGTAATACATTGCGTCACCATTTTGAGGATTGATTGAAAGCGAGCTTTTGAATGCTTTTTCAGCATTTTCATAGTCACCTTTAAAGAATAGTATTTTTCCGATATTATCTTGTATAACAGGGTCGTTTTGAGCATTTTCTATATCTGATAAAAGTTCAACTGCTGCATCTAAGTTATCTTGATTTCTGTATATTGAAAGAAGACTTCTGTATGCAGGAAGGAATGTCGGTTCAAGCTCTATTAGTTTTTTTAAATGAACCAGTCCATAACCGTACCATTTATTATCTAAATACCTATTTGCCCAAGCAAATTCTTCCATTGCTTCTTTTGTTTTTGGTATCTGGTTTTCAAGCCATTCAATTTCTTTATTTACATCCAGGTCATTAATTAATTTTTCTGTAGTTAATGATATTAGGTCGTATAAATTTTCCAATTTGTCAGATTCTTCAACTAGTTTTTTCTTTTCTCCATTTTCAAATATGTATATGGTCAATTGGACCATATTTTTATCAAGTCTGTATTCGCCTATGTAAAATTTATCTATATCTAGTATGTCATCCAAGATTCGAATTTCTTGCAAAGCTGGGGAGCCTTCAAGAAGTCTTGCATGTGTTCCAATATTTGTTCCAAGCCAATGGGGGCTAGCGAAACCCCATTGAAGTTCTTTTGGTTGTATTCTCCATTGAAGTCCAAATGTTGCAATGTCTCCAATCCAGAGATTATTTTCTTCAATATCGACTGGTGAAAATCCATAAAAACCAAAAACAGGAATTGCATCTCTTTGTTCTTGCATAGCATCCATTGTTTCTTGCATTCTTTCTAAAGGGTTTTCTTCTTCTACAAATATGTTTGTACATGATGAAAAAAGAAAAAATAAACCAAGCATTAACAGGTTTTTAACTTTCATAATCTCTAATTCTAATTCTTGCTTTAATTTCTTGTGTTAATTCTTTTTGTTCATAAAAAATCAATGTTCAAGAGGTTTATAATTTTCATCGAACAAGACATTTGAAAAATTTATATTTAATCCTTTGTTTTTTAACAGTATCTTTTGTTTTTTTTGGACCTACTGGTCAAGGTGGCAAGTATATCCTTTGGGAACCTTCTAACCCTGATTTAAATTTCACCCCAAACGATATTTTGAAAAAATTGCATGAAAATGAAATAATCAGATATCCAGAAGCGATTCGTTTAATTTGGCGTTTCACTAATGGCGATAAGAATTTGAATGTTGGACCTATATCTTTAGATGGAAGAGAGTGGGCTTGGGATGTTGCTAAGAAATTGGAGGAATATAGACCTTATTACAAAAAAGTAACGGTTTACGAAGGAGAATCATTGGTTTCTTCTCATAAAAAAATCTGTAATTTGATTTTTCAAAATGAAGAAATTTGTAAAAATAAAAATATGTATGATTACAAATCAAACTACATTATTGCAAATACATATCAAATTGATTTGATTCAAGGTTTCAGCTCTAAGGAAAGAGATCAGAGCTTGATTAATCTTTATAGAAAGAGGTATTTAAAAATAATCAATCCATTGCTTGTTTTTAGAGATGATTTTATTGATTCAAAGGGTTTTTCAGAAAGTGAAGCAAGAAGGATTTTTACAATTGCTTCTTTGATTGAATCTGAAACAAAAGTTGAAACTGAAAAAGATATTATTGCTGGTGTTATTAAAAACAGATCAGAAAAAAATATGAATTTTGAAATAGATGCAACTGTCTT
>CAYFJE010000063.1:0-5971 GCA_964343345.1 uncultured bacterium | reverse complement strand
AAAATAAGAGAATAATTTCTTTAGAAACAAGCAAGAAAATAAAAACAACCCGGTTCGAAACCAAGGTTTTCTTAGAAAATTTAGAAATTTACTTTTCATCAATATTTAAAAAAGGCATCGGGTCGTAAGGGATATTGTTTCTTCTTGTCTCAAAATGCAAATGAGGACCAGTCGACAACCCTGTGCTTCCGACAAGACCAATCTTATCCCCTCTTTTGACAGCTTTTCCATTGTCAATCAATATCTTACTTAAGTGAGCATACCTAGTCTCCCAACCATCATCGTGTTGAATCATTATGAACTTGCCCAGTCCAGCCCAACTACCATCCTTTTCTCCGACAAAAATAACTCTACCAGTTTCAGCAGCATAAACAGGAGTTCCCTTTGGGGCTGCTATATCCTGACCATTATGAGGTCTTACATAACCAAGAACTGGATGTAGCCTATTTGGATCAAAAGAACTTGATATTCTCCCTTCAGCAGGTTGAAACAACGGCAATTCCCATCTAGAACCCCTGTAAGTTAAAATTGTTTCAGCATCTACATCCTTCTCAAGAAAATCTCTTTTTTTACGTAAATCGAGAATATCTTTTTCATATTTCTTTTCAAACAAATTGAACTCATTAATGTAATCTGACAATTTTTCTTCATTTGCAATCAAAGATTTTTCCAAAACCCCCTTCTCGTTCCTGTTCTTTTCTAGAGAGGCTTCAATCAAAAGAATATCTCTATCAACTTTTTCCAAAGAATCCTCCAAAGCTAAAATAGATTTCGAAGAACTTGTCACTTTTTCCTGATAAGAATCTAAATTTTCTTCGTATCCAAAAATCGAAAACCATCTAGGGATAATATTTTTTTCTCTCAAAGATGAATTCAAGATTGAAGAAAGGTTCAAGTATTCTTCATTTAACTTCATCTCAAGATTGCTTGAAACAACCGTTAGCTGATTTTTTTTATTGTTAGAAAGGCTCATCTGGTCCTTCAAACCTTGAACTTGATTGAATTTTAAACCAATTAGATCTTCTTGATTTTCTATTTTTTCCTCAAGAAAACCTAATTCAATATATATGGAGTCAATCTCAGACCAAAGCTCTTGCAATTCTTTTGGAACCTGGCCAAGAAAAAAGAAAAGGAAGAATGCAAAAAAATTCAAGAAATTTTTGCAAACCGCCTTTTGCTGACAACAAACAAGAAAATATTAAAAATAAAAACATAAATCCAAAGCTCCTGCAAAATAAAACGAATGTCATTTGAGAAAATAAAGTTTAAACTTCTTAAAGAAAAAGCACTAAAGAAAAAAGTGAAAAAAGAACCTGTAACAAAAACAAAAATTAAACTTTCAATCCTTACGGACAAAAAGTTCAAAACAAACAATAAAGAAATCGTTAAAAACAAAAAAGACAGATTTTTAAAATTCTTACTAATCTCATTATAAAAATCAATATTTTCCAATCCAACAAGATTGTCTGGGGGCATCAAAGAAATTATTTTTTCCTTAAAGTCAATTAAATTTTCATTTTTTGCGGGATAGATATTTATAGACCAAGCAATATCGCCAATCAGCCTTTTGCTAAAATTTACATTAAATCTTTGAGATAGAAAAGCCAAATTTTCTTCAGGGTTAAAAACCTTAAAGTTCAATGAGAGCTCATCTGAATCTTTTATATAAGAAACTGCATCATCAATCTCGTTTTCTGTTTCAAAATAAACACTTAAAAAAACATTCTTCTCGAAATAATTGGAAAAAGAAAAAAGCGATACAAAGACCAAAAAGAAAAAATTACAGACAAAAAGCTGCAAAGCCTTGTTTATTTTCTTATGCAAAATTTATTCTTTAAAACCTCAACAAAAAATTCAGGATACGAATTTATTATTCTAATTAGTCTTTTCGGTTCAAAAAACACCCTCCACAGATATTCAAACCCAAAATGGGTCATAAACCTTGGAGCTCTGTTTTTTTTACCTAAAAAAACATCCAAAGTGCCTCCGACACCGAAAGAAATGCAAGAATCCAAATCTTTAGAAATTTCCAATATGCTTTTTTCTTGAACTCCAGCTCCCTTCCCCACCAAAAGAATGACATCCTTATTTTTATTAACTAATTCTTTAACTTCTTCGGAGTTTGAAGAAAAACCATCAAAAGCACCTATGATTCTTGAAGAAAAATCCAAATTTGACCAATTTGATATTAGTTTATGACAATCTTCTTTCTTGCCTCCCCAACATACAACATTGAAACTGTTATGTTTTAACAAAAATGAAACAAGATCAAACCCTGGAACCCTTAAAGGTTTCATCCCAAGAAAGATCATTGAATAATAAATACTGATACTTTCTGGAATCCAAAAAACATTCTTGCCGAATTTGAATTGTTTAGTTTTTTTCCATGTTTCAGGATTTAATGTAAAAATATTTATTGTTTTTTTACTTTTTACAAAGTTAATGATTTCTTCTAATATTTTTTCCTTTGAAGAAACAACAATCTCCCTATCTAAAAATTGATTTTTTTTTAAACCCATTTCTTTCTCGGCTTTTCTGGCAAACAAGATTTTCCGATCTCTTCACACCAAGGAAAACCCGCTCTCTCACATAAAGAATGAATTTTTCCTCCATAAGGCCCTACTCCCAAACCCTTTTTGCCATTCATCCAAGCAAAAATCAAAGGATGGTATCTTGAACTAATAATTGATTCCTTTTTAGAAAGAAAAAAGAAACTTTCTTCAATTTTTCCGGATTGATGCTGAAAAAAATCAAGATTCTCACTATTTGGAAAATAATTTCTTCTGTCTGAAATGAAAACAGAATCAACCCCCTCTGGGAGAAAATTCTGACCTGGAAAAGGACACCAAACAGAACCATCTCCTTTCTCAGCATTTACGAAAGAGAAAACAGAATCATCCCCAGATAAAAGACCTGTCCAACTTGTCCCTGGCCTTAATTCAAATTTTTGAAATTTAAATTTAATCAAAAAAGAAATAAGTAATTTCCTGAAAGGGTTTTTTAACTCTGTAAGATCCATATCATAGCCCTCAGGGTTTTTTGAAAATAAAACCATTAAAAAATACCAATAAAAAGAGAGTCCTGATGTTTTGTCTTGAAAGACTGCTCCGCCAGGTAATATTGTTTTTTTGAAAAAAGAAGATGTTTTTCTGTATCCAGAAGACAAAAAACCTCTTGAACAAACATTGGAAGTTTTCCATTTTTTAGCAGCATTTTCAAGAATCCAGTCATCTCCAAAATTGCCAGCACCAAAAGAGCCCAGCAAAGTGATTTTATTCATATTCAATATGTTAAACTTGGAAAAGTGAAAATGGAAAAAGAAAAAAAGAAAAAAGAGGAATCTGGAATCCCAGTAAGTTTCATAAAAATAACTGCAATTACAGCTCTTGGAATTTTCATTTGGATAGTTTTGAAAATCTCATCACAAAAGGTTGACTTGTCTTTTATTCCATCAAATCCTGAAAATGTAAAAGAAGTTCAAGTTGGATGGCTCTTGTTTTCCTCTTTTTGTTTAGGTTATGTATTTTCAAAATTACCCTTAAAATTAAAATTTTAATATGAAGAAAATAGACTTAGCTATTGTTGGCGGAGGAGCAGCCGGTCTCTCTGCTGCTTTATATGCTGCAAGATCAAATTTAGATGTCGTTCTTTTTGAAGGACAAAGCCCAGGTGGCCAAATCACATTAACAAACGATGTGGAAAACTACCCTGGAATAGGTGTAAAAGAGCCTATATCTGGACCAGAAATAGCAAACCTCTTCTTGGATCATGCTGAAAAATTTGGATCAAAAACAGAATACTCATTTGTACAAAAAATAAGTGGCAGAGCAGGTTCCTTTAAGATAGAAACAACAAATGGAAATTGGGAATCAAAAACGGTAATACTCACACCAGGATCAAAAGCAAAAGAGATTGGAGTACCTGGAGAAATGGAACTTATGGGGCTAGGAGTCTCAACCTGTGCTACTTGTGATGGAGCTTTTTTTAGAGACAAAGAAGTTGTAGTCGTAGGAGGTGGAAATAGTGCAATTGAAGAGGGGGTATTCTTAACTAGGTTTGCAAGCAAAGTCACCATCATCCATAGAAGAAAAGAATTCAGAGCAACTCCTGTAATACTCGAAAGAGCAAAAAACAATAAAAAAATTGAATGGAAACTTGACTGCATTGTTGAAAAAATAAATGGAAATTCAAAAGTCGAAAACATAAACATAAAAAATACTAAATCTGGCAAAGAAGAACTTTTTCAAACAGATGGAGTTTTCATCTTTATTGGACACAACCCAAACACAGGCTTCTTGAATAACTTTGTTAAAACAGACTCTCAGGGTTACATAGATGTAGACGATGAACAAAAAACAAATATTGAAGGTATTTGGTCTGCAGGTGATTGTTCTGATCATAAATACAAACAACTAATAACAAGTGCTGGAGACGGAGTGAAAGCTGCTCTCAACTGTATACATTGGCTAGAAAGTAACAGTTAAATAAATCAAATGAAAGAAATTTCATCAATAAACTTTAGAGAGGCTCTAAAAAGGATTGAAAATGGAATCGTAAAAACCCCTTTGGTTGACTTTGATTCTGGTTATCCTGAAATAAATCTGAAACTTAAACTTGAATGCCTTCAAAAAACAAAATCATTCAAAGCAAGAGGAGCCTTGAATCAAGTTCTTCAACTCACTGACAAACAAAGAAAAATTGGTGTTGTTGCAACAAGTTCAGGCAATCACGGAAAAGCACTTTCCTGGGCTGCGAACAAATTAAATATTCCAGCAGTTATATGTATGGAAAAAAAAGCATACAAAAACAAAATCGAAGCATGTAAGAAATATGGAGCAAAAGTTGTTCTTCGTGAATCTAGAAAAGAAGCAGAAAAAGAATGTGCCAACTTAGTCAAAAAAGGCTTTACTTTAATTCACCCTTACGATTCTGCAAGAACAATCGAAGGTGCTGGAACTATTGGCCTGGAAATTGCTGAACAATGGCCAGAAGTTGATCTTGTTTGTGTCGCATCTGGCGGTGGCGGAAGCATATCAGGAATATCAATGGCATTAAAACAAGAACTTGGAGAAAATGTCAAGATTCTTGGTGTTGAGCCAAAAGGATCTCCAAATCTGACAAAGGGATTAGAGGAAGGTGGTGAGTTTTTCCTTGATCAAATAAACACAAAGATACAAGGACTTTGTCCATTAAGCACAGGGAAAATTAATGTTGAGATTTGTAAAAAAACAGTAGAAAAAATCCTCCTCCTTGAAGACACTTTGATACTGAATGCTCAGAAAAAACTAATGGATTCTGGAAAATGGATTATTGAACCAGCTGGAGCAGCTGCTTCTGCACCAATCTTAAACCAGTTGCTTCCTGGATATTTTTTAAAAGAAAAAAAGAACATAAATGTAGTAGCTATTGTTTCAGGCGGTAATGCTGAAACCGAACAAATAGCAAGTTTAAAGTTGCTGTAAATTTCTTTTTTGTTTTTCAATTGTCATTTTTCTTTTCAATAACCAAAAGACCCATGAAAAAAAGCATATGTAAAAATGATGTAAATTTTCCTTAACAAAATAAGTAAAAAAAGATTGGAGAATAAAAACAAAAACCAAGCAATAAGCTAAAAAAAATCGTGAATTGAATTTTCTTTCAATTTTTGATACAAGGTGACCACACAACCAAGAAAAATATGGAAAAAGTATTGGTATACAGGCATTTATTAAAGCCATCTCTCCACTACCTGACTTTGCAAGATATACAGCCAAAAAAAGAAATGTATAAGAAACTACAAAAGAAGCTCCTATACCCAACATCAATCGACTACCATGATTCTCCCTGTCCGCCTTAAAGACAAATTGAGGGAAAAGACCCAGAAGCAAAAACAAAGATATTGGAGTAATCGCATAAATATTAAATATAAAAAAAACAGAAATCCCTGCCAAAAAACCTATAACCAAAGCCTGTATCCTTGCACCATCAGAGA
>CAYFJE010000062.1:0-6545 GCA_964343345.1 uncultured bacterium | reverse complement strand
TTAAGCCGGTGTGGCGGAATGGTAGACGCGCTAGTCTTAGGAACTAGTGTCCGTTAGGGCGTGGGGGTTCGAGTCCCTCCACCGGCATTAATTTTCCAACTGTAATCGAATCAAATAATAATATCGCCCTTTCAAAGCCATAAGCTCATCATGAGTTCCTCGTTCTTTGATTTTCCCTTGATCGATAACGAGTATCTCGTCAGCCTGTCTTACTGTTGAAAGCCTGTGTGCAATGATGATTGCCGTTCTTCCTTCAAGAAGTTTATTTATTGCATTGTTCACAATGATTTCTAATTCTGGATCAATTGAACTAGTTGCTTCATCCAAAACTAAAACTTCAGGGTCGAAAACCAAAGCCCTTGCTATTGATATCAATTGTCTTTCCCCCAAAGAAAGGTCTTTCCCTCCTTCGGCCAAAATTGTTTCTAGACCATCTTCCATTGCCTTGATTCGATCTTCGAATCCAAGAAGTTTTATTGTTTTTTCAATGTTCTTTTTTGGGATGTCTTTATGCAAACGGATATTATCTAAAATTGAACGATTGAAAAGTGTAACCTCCTGTGGCAAAAATGCTATGCCTTTACGCCATGATGTTAAACTTGCATCAAAGTGAGAATGCTTCCCAGCAAATATCTCTCCCTTTTTTGGAGAATAGTAAGCCATAAGGAGTTTTACCAATGTAGTTTTACCAGATCCTGTAGAACCAACAATCGCTAGCTTCTTGCCTTTCGTCAAATTAAAATCAATCCCATTAACAACAGTTTTGTTTTCCGTATATCCAAAAACAAGATTTTCCGCCCTAAAATCTCCTTTCAACGGCCATGGGTTTACCTGTTCTTGTGAGTGATTCCATTCATCTGGTTCGTCTATACTCATTAGCCAATGAACCTTCCCAACACCCGCGAGGCTGCTCTGTATCAAATGAATTTTATGAGCAATGTCATGCATTGGCTGGTAGAGAGATTTTGTATAACTTAACATTGCTATCAAAACACCTATAGTAAATCCGGAATCTTCATTGATGAGTGGGATGCCTTTGAGAAACAATGTCGCCATAGAAAAATAAAAACACAATGACACAAATGGATCGAAAAGACTGAATGATTTGATGCTGTCCATATGTGCAATATATGTTTTTTGGTTTAAATCTAAATATTTTTTATCAGTTTCTTTTTCTGAATTGAAAGCCCTTAGTAGACCTAAGCCTCTGAGTATTTCGTTTAAAGATATTATCATTTCAGTTGATCTATTTCTAATGATGTCGAAAAGCTTAAAAACCCAACGTGAAAAGGTTGGCATTACAGCAACTATAACTGGTAGAGGGATGAGAACCCAAAGTGCAACAGATGGAGCAATTTTAATCATTGCAACAGTCACACCGACAATCAAAAAAAGATCACTGACCAATGTGGTTAACACCTGAGTAAAAAGGTCACTAATTGCCTGAACGTCATTGCTTATCCTATGAACTATAACACCAACAGGTGTCCTTTCAAAAAAGGAGACCTTCAATCCGACAAGGCGATTAAATAGATCTCGTCTCAGTTCATACATCACCTCATGAGCAAGCCTACCTAAACTTCTAGTTGTCCACCAGCTCAAATAAAACGCCAATAAAACAAGAACTAAATACTTAATGCCAATTATCAATATTTCACTACTTGAAGCATTGACTCCAGCAACTAGATGTTTATCGATAAGCTCCCTTATTAAGAGAGGTTGAAAAACTGTTGTTGAAACAAGAGCGGCCAATGCAAGCATGACCCCTGTTATTTTTTTCTTGTGATGTTTAACTCTGCTCCAAAGCCATTTAAGGAGAGTCATTTGTGGAACTGCAGGCACATCCCCCGTGTCAAGAGTGCTCATCCCCCTCATTTAACATCCTCCCCTTGACTTAACTCCCACATTCGAGCAAACTTTTTGTTCTCTTTTAATAATTTTTTCGGATTTTCACAAGCTTCCATTTCACCAGTCTTCGTAAGGAGCAAAACTTTATCGAATGAAAAAATAGAAGATATCCTGTGTGTAGAAACAATGACTGTTTTATCTTTTATGACATCGATTAGGTTAATTAATATTTTCGATTCAGTTTCTGCATCAACAGCACTAAGAGCATCGTCAAGAAGTATTAAATTTCGGTCTTGACATATTGCTCTTGCAAGAGCTAGCCTTTGCCTTTGTCCCCCTGATAAAGATATGCCTCTCTCTCCTACTTTTGACTCTATCTGGCCTGACATTTTCTTAACATCCTCATCTAAGGAAGCTATTTTTAGAGCTTTCCACAACACCCCTTCCTTAATAGGTTTCCCAAGATCCAAGTTGTATTTGATTGTTTCAGAAAAAGTGACCGGGTCTTGTGGGGACCAAGCGATCATGCTTCTCCAAAAATCCTTATTTATTGTTTCTATACTTCTCTTGTTGACGAAAACAGTTTCTTCCTGTGATGAATAAAGGGCTGTAATTAACTTGAATATTGTGGATTTTCCACACCCTGTTGGTCCGACAATAGCTAATTTTTCTCCTTCTTTTAGATGAAAAGAGATGTTGTTTAAAACAGTATCCTTTTTTGAATACCCAAAAAACACGTTTCTAAACTCGATATCTAACTCTTTTGGTTTAAATCCTATTGGTCTTGGCTCTTGCGGCTCATCGATCATTTCCTGAATTCTCATCAAACTTGCAGTGCCTCTTTGATAGAGGTTGACCATGAAACCAAGGGCCATAAAAGGCCAAACAAGATAATTGAAATATTGTAAAAAAGCAGCAAGATCTCCAACTGTCAAATTTCCAGAAACAACCCTTCCTCCACCATAAATAATCAAAACTGTAATGCCTATTCCGGCTGCAACCCTGAAAACAGGTTCAAACCAGGCATCAAGATTTGCAAGCTTAAAGCCCTCAGCCTTTACATCATCCGCTTTTGAGGTTAGGAGTTTCGCTTCTCCAAACTCTTGCCGAAAACCTTTTAGAGCAAGTATGCCCCCGGCAGCTTGTTCCACATGAGCAGAAAGTTTGCTGAAAGCTGCCTGGACTAATTTAAATTGTTTATGAAAAGCCTGCCCCATATATCTTGTAAAGACAACTATTAAGGGGAATGGCACTAACACCGCAAGGGTCAAACGCCAATCCAGCCAAAACATAAAACCGATAGTTAAAATCCCCCAAACTATCCCGTCAAAAGCACAAATGACAAGTATTCCAGACATATTTCTTACAGCCTCAATGTCATTGCTTGCCCTTCCCATCAAGTCTCCAATTTGAACCTTGTCATAAAACTTCATAGGAACCCCTGTTAGCCTTCGATAAAGTTTTTCTCTCAAATCCCGTTCAACTTTTCTTGATGCACCAAAAATCAAAACTCTCCAAGAATACCTCAGGATGAGAGTGGCTATCCCTGCAATCAAAAACACCCAAAAAACTTGAATTGTTGTTTCATTATCCCAGTTTCCTTGCTCGACCCTGTCAACAACCTCTTTTGTAACCAGCGGAAGAAGAACCTGGATGACATCAAGTATCAAAAGTATAAAAACCCCGAAAGACAATGGTTTCCAATGAGGTTTCAATAAATTAATAAAAATTTTTAATCGATTGTCTTTTTTTTCTTTACTTGAATTCATTTTCCTTGATACTTTAACTATTAATCATATTACTAATACTAGAATTGGACAATCATGTCTCTAAAAGACGAGGCCTTAAACTATCACAAAAACCCTAAGCCCGGGAAAACTGAGATAAAACTTACAAAACCATGTTTAACTCAAGATGATTTGACACTTGCCTATTCACCTGGAGTGGCAGAACCGTGCCTAGAAATTCACAAAAATCAACAAGATGTTTACCAATACACAAACAAGGCAAATCTTGTTGCCGTTCTTTCGAATGGAACCGCTGTTCTTGGCCTTGGAAACATAGGACCTGAGGCATTCAAGCCAGTGGGAGAAGGAAAAGCGGTTTTGTTCAAAAAATTTGCAAATGTTGATGCTTTTGACATTGAGATAAATGCAAAAACCTCTAAAGAGGTTATCAATGTTGCGCAGGCTCTTGAACCAACTTTTGGTGGAATAAATTTGGAAGACATCAAAGCTCCTGAGTGTTTTGAAATTGAAGAAAAGCTAAAAGAGAAATTAAACATTCCTGTTTTTCATGATGACCAATGGGGGACAGCGATAATCACTGGAGCTGCAGTCATCAACTGTCTTGAATTGACGAACAGAAAATGGGAAGATTTGACAACAGTGATATCTGGAGCAGGAGCTGCTGGAATTGCAATGGGCCGACTCCTCTGCCATCTTGGACACAAAAGAGAGAACATCCTTCTTGTCGATTCAAGAGGGGTTGTTTATTCTGGAAGAAAAGATGGAATGAATAAATACAAAGAAGAATTTGCAAACAAAACAGACAAAAGGACTTTGGCTGATGCTCTTGACGGTTCTGATTGTTTTTTGGGAGTTTCTGTTAGAGATACCGTTACTCCAGCAATGATACAAAAGATGAATAAGGACCCTATCATTTTTGCAATGGCGAATCCAGACCCCGAAATACCTTACGATCTTGCAAAAAAAACCAGACCAGATGCAATTGTTGGAACCGGCAGATCAGACTTCCCAAACCAGGTCAACAATGTTTTGGGTTTTCCTTTTATATTCAGGGGAGCTTTAGATGTTGCTGCAAAAGCAATCAATGATGAAATGATGGTTGCAGCAAGTGAAGCACTTGCAAAACTAGCTAGAAGCTCTGTAACAAAAGAAGTGAAAGATGCTTACGGAATGGCAGATCTTGCCTTTGGCCCAGATTATGTGATACCGAAACCAACAGACCGTAGAGTTCTTTACCATGTTGCTCCAGCTGTAGCAAAAGCTGCAATAGATACTGGAGTAGCGAGAAAGGACTTAGACATTGACACATATGGATACATGCTTCAAAGAAAAATTGAGCCAAGTAGAAGAATACTGAAACCAATATTCAAAAATGCAGCAAGGAAAGGCAGGAAAATCATCTTCCCAGAAGGAGAAGAGCCTGTAATCTTACAAGCAGCTGAAATACTCCTAGGGGATGCTTTGGCTAAACCTGTGCTTGTTGGGAATACAAAAAAAATCCAACGTGCAGCGGAAAATTCCAAAGTTGACATATCTGCAATGGAAATTCTTGACCCACAAACACACCCTGACAAAAAAGAATATGCTAAAAAATACCTTGAACTTAGAAGAAGAAAAGGCTTAACGAAAAAAGAAGCTGATAAAAGAATTAAAAGATCTGTGATATTTAGTGCCATGCATTTACATTTAGGAAACGCTCATGGTTTAGTTGTTGGACAAAATCTTTATTACAGACATTCTTTAATCCCCCTGTTCCAAATCCTTCCAACAGCGAAAAATGTTAAACATGCAATTGGAGCTTATGTCATTATCCCGAACAATGAAAACATATCTCCGATAGTTTTGGGAGATGCAACGATAGGAATTAAGCCAACAAAAGCAGAATTGGCTGAATCGGGGAAGCTTCTTGCAGACCTGGCCGAATCAATTGGGCTTGATCCTGTTGTCGCATTTTTGAGTCATGCAAGTTTTGGTTCCAGCCCTGACGAAGAAGCTGCAAGAGTTCAGGCAGCATTAAGAATATTCAAAGAAAAATGGCCTGAAATCCCTGCCGATGGAGAAATGCAAGCAGATGTAGCCTTGAATACAAAAATCATTAAAAAAACATACCCGTTTTCATCTTTGGCAAACGAATCCAGGGTTAATGTTTTAGTCTGCCCTGACCTTGATAGTGCTAATATTTCATATAAATTATTACAATCATTAGGAGAGGCTCATTTGGTTGGACCGATATTATTAGGAATGAAACATGCTGTTCATGTTCTTGAAAGGCATTGCGGAGTGGGACAGGTGGTTGAACTTGCCGCCCTAGCAGCAGCGCAAGAGTATGAGCAATAAAGAAGATAAATCGTTCGAAGAGAAAATCAGTCTTACAAAAGAACTCCTGTTAACAGCAGAGAAAGGAGATGCGGAAACAAGATCAACATCACTCGGGCAAGTTTTGGAAATATCAAGAGTTCTGACCGAGGAAAACCCAAAATCTTTACAAGCCTGGCTTGTTTTGGGGTTGGCGGAATACTGGTCAAATGAAGCAACAGCACAAAAAAGTTTTGAAACCGCACTAGGGCTTGTGAAGAAATCTGAAAACGAAGAGAAAATCACCTGTCTATACCATTTAGGGAAAATAAACTTGGCAAAAAACGATTTTCAAAATGCTGAAACATCATTCAAAAAAGTCCTGAAAATCAAATCCAACCACATCAACACCCTTCACGATCTTTCTGTCGTTTATGCAAAAACAGAAAGAATAAAAGAGGCAATAAAGTGCTTAAAAATGGTCATCAAGGAAAATTCAGATTTCCCAGGAGCTGCAGAAAACTTAAGCGTTTTGTTATTCCATGAAGAGTAAATCAAAAATTTCAAAAAAATCCTTACAGCAACTAGAGGATTTTCAAATTCACTGGAAACGCCTGAGGGTAATTTCAGAACCGTGGACAACATGTGCAGGAG
>CAYFJE010000061.1:0-6558 GCA_964343345.1 uncultured bacterium | reverse complement strand
TCAGGGAGATAGTTCAAAGGAGAATTTGATGAAAAATTATCTATATTTGTTTCTTGTTTCTTTTTGTTTGAGCTGTCAGCCATCTAGTGAAGAAATAGGGGCCATATCTTCAGGAAGCAGTAATTCAAAAAACGAGAATATTCAAGAAATTATTTATTCTGACGAAAAGGTTGTTTATTTCTCAAGCAATTGGGAAAATAAAAGCGGAAGTGAAGCTTTTGTAAAGCTTGTAAAACCTTTGATTGAAGATGGTGTTGAAGTTGTTGTTGAATTTCTTACAGTTTATGAAAATGACGAGAGGATACTAGAAGCATCTCTTTGTCTTGATGATTCTGAAAAAATCCATCTCTACAAATCTAATGCTTTAGCTAGGTATGAGGAATGGAGTTCAGCAACTGAAGAGGAGTTGATAACTTCAGAGTATTTGTTGAGTTTTGCTGATGAATCCGATAAGGAGATTCTTAAGGAATGTCTTGAAAGCGAGCAAAAGTCAGAAGATGCAAAAAGAGAAAGGCAAGAAATCGTGAACAAAGTTATGAAGGGTCATGATGTGGAGATAAAAACTTCTTATGGGACACTAAGAACAAGAATGTTACCATTTTTAATGGTTGGGCCTTATGTATTAGGTTCAAATGTTACCAAGGATCAGGTTGTGAATCTTCTTGAAACTTTTGAAAACAGTTCTTCTTTTAAGAGGTCAAAGGTTATTGTTGTTGAGGGTGATTGTGAGGGTTGTAGAGTTGAAACTTTTGTCAACAAGATAGCAGGAGCTTTTGAGGTTCAGTATGTTGAATGGAGAGTGAATGGAGACCCTGTTGGAGATATGTATCTTGAGTCTTTCAAATCAGGAGTTCTTCCTTTAATAATGTTTGAAAATGTCAACATTCCAAGAAATGTTGCTGAATTTGTCGAGGAAAAAGGCTCTTTTTCTATACTTTCAGGAAGCCTTTATGAAGGGGTTTACAAGATTGAAGGCCTAGAAGAAATAGAAGGAGGGCATTTAGAGGGATCTCCAAATGCTCCAACATTACATGTTTTTGAAGATTTTGAATGTCCTGGTTGCGCAGCTTTCAACATTAGAGAATATCCTGAAATAAAAAGAAGTTTTATCGAGAAAGGTTTGATATCTCATTCTTTTCATCATTTTCCACTTCCGATGCATCAAAATGCTTACGAGGCGGCCATCGCATCTGAATGTGCATATGAGCAAGGTAAATTTTGGGAATATAAAGATAAACTATTTGCAAATCAAAAAAGTTTGAGCGGAAGTGATTTGGTTAGATATGCCAGTGAGTTAGGAATGGATTTAGGAAAATTTAAATCTTGTAGAAATGGAACTGAGGCAAAATCAAGAGTAAACAGGGATAGAGAGGTGGGAAAAAAATTAAATTTACCTGGCACTCCTGCATTTATTTTCCCTCCATACAAACTTGATACTGGGGCTTTAGGTTACCTTCCTTTCTTGATTGAAATTTCATCAGAGGAAAAATGAAATTTTTAAGTAAGATTTTTTTGTTGATTGCTTTTCTTTCTGCAAAAGGAGATGCAACTTTTCCAGAGACTCCCTTTTGGCCAATGGCTATAGGAAACAAGTGGATATACGAGTTTGAAGGGAATCTTACAAGTTCTGTGGTTAATTCCTCATTCGAGATAGAGGTTACTGACAGGGTGATAAAAGAAGGTTATACATATTGGGTAGTTTCTGGTTATCCTGGAAAATTAGGGCCTTTTCAAAACACAACTCTTAAAGTTCGATACAACTCAAAATTAAAGTCATATTTTTATAGAACCCCTTCAGGCGAAGAATTGCCGTTTCTTCCTATGGATCCAGATGGAGCAAGAACATATGGTGTTTCTTCAGGAAATGCGGAAGGGTGGGATCTTACAAATTCGATGAAATACCATGTTTGCCAAGGATGTAAAAACATAGGCATTGATGAATGGATATTAAAGGATGGCTTGGGTGTGGTGAGTAGAAATTGGTACGAACCTAATGGAACATGGGGAAATTATGTTTTAAGAGAGGCTTTCATAAACGGGAAACATTTTTATCCAGGATATGAAGAAGATGGATTGAATGTTGAGGTAAGAGCTAAACCGGACAGAACTCAGGTAAGGTTTGAAATGATAATAAGAAATTTGTCTGATGATGTAAAAATGCTTAATTATCCTTCAGCAAAAAAGTTTGATTTCATTGTTTACAACAAAGGAAAAACAAAAGTTTTATGGCAATGGTCTGCGGGGCAATTCTTTTTGGAGTCTATTCAAAAAGATGTACTTTTGCCAGGAGAAGAGGTGAAGATAGAAAGAACATGGAATTATTACAAAAGAGATAGTGATCTTGTTGAGGCAGGAACTTTGTTTGTTGAAGGAGTATTGCCGCTTGTTGAAAATAGTATAAACATAGGTCCAGTTCCTTTTCAAGCTGGCTCAGGTTTGGTTGTAGAGGGATCTAATGCAATCGCAGAGGAAGCTCTTGATAATCCAGCTATTGAGATTGTTGTAGATTATTCAAAAAGTTTGCTTGATAATATAAATTCTTCTTCTGGAAGGAGCATCAAACAAAAAGTAGTCATAAATGCTTTGGAAAGTTTGTTTTTGCAAGGCAAGATGGAAGATCACCTTGTTGGAGTAAGGGTTTTTGGAAGTAGTGACAATCCTGATTGTTATCTGACATCTTTAATACATCCTGTTGAGCCATTTAAACCTTACAAAGCATTAATGTCGTTGGAAGATTTGATTCCAGCTGGAGAATCTGCACTCACAAGATCTTTGAAATCTGCCTATTTGGATTTGAAAAATCACCCAGGGCCGAAATCTATATTTTTAATTACCGATGGAGGTGATTCATGTGAGGAGAATCCAACCATAATAAAAGATGTACTAAAAAGCAATTCTTCAGATTTTACATTGGAGGTTTTTGGGTTTAATTTAAATTCAAAACTTCAATCTGCTTACAAAGCTTTGGCAAAAGAAACAGGCGGTTCTTTTCATCCGTTCATAACCTTGGTTGAGTTGAGTTCCTCTCTTGAGGACTTGTCTAATGTCTATTTGAATGGAGGCCAATTAGAGATAGTTTCTGAAAATGAAAAGGGAGAGGGTTTTGTTGTTGTCAACTCTTATGGGTCGATAGTTGCTTCTGGTGTTGTTGGAAAGCCAGTTCGAATTTTAGAAGGCAATTATTCTGTAAGGGTTCTTGGTTCAAAAACTTTACATGTTCCAGGAATAGATATCTCTAAAGGAAGAAGGACAATCCTTTTTCTTGAAGAAAGGATCAAAGAATTAGATGAATTGGAAAACATAGATGTTAAAGTTTCAGACATGAACCCTGTTGAAGAAGAAAAGGAAGATAAGTCTGGCAGTAAGGGTGGCAGAAGGGGAATAAGATAATTTTTTATGCTTGATTTCATCTCAGAGAACAAAGGTTGTGTGTTTGTTGTCGTCATTATAGTTTTCTTTGTTCTTTATGTTGTTGGACGTCCCGGAAATTTCCAAAGCCTTATCAGTAATTCAAATGATAATTTAGTCATTACGAGAGTGAGGGTTTTAGATGTTATGAAGGTTGATCCGCATGACGTTAATTCAACCGTTGAAAACATGGGTAAAAAAATATCTGAAATTTCCCGATTAGACAGGAAAACTGCAGAAGACTTGGTTATAGAAGGTCCTTTGGTCGGGGAGTTTAGAGGAGGTCTTGCTTACCTTGAAGTGGAGGGCTCTCAGGTGGAGTGGTTGAATCCAGGGGATAGGCTCATTGTTTTTTCTTGTTCTGTTTATTCTTATCCTGCACAAGCGAGAGATTGTTTTGAGATTCCTGAAGAAGATGTTCTTTTTATGGACTATGCTCCTAATCTGAGAGGGGCAATTGACAAAAAAGGAAAATTCATTTCAGCAGATCTTTTGTCACTAGGCGAAGATTCAGAATTTGAAGATTTGATTTTGGTTGCTGATGTTTCTTTAAGAGAGGCAGGGTTTTTGGATCCTGATTTTTCAGAAGAATGAAATTTGGCAAGAGGATAATAGATAACTGGCATCTAGATCCAGATTCATCTTTTTTGAATCATGGTTCTTACGGAGCTTGTCCTTTGCCCGTTTTGAAGTCCCAATCAGAATGGAGGCAAAGGATGGAGGTTCAGCCATGTAAGTTTCTTGGAAGAGATGTCTGGGAAGGCTTGGTAGAGGAGAGCCTTGAAAAAGCAGGTTCGTTTGTCTCTTCTGAAGGGAAAGATATGGCTTTTGTTGACAATGCGACAACTGGAGTAAATTGTGTTCTCAGGTCAATGAAGTTCAATCCAGGGGACGAACTTGTTACGACAACTCATGTCTATGGTGCAGTCAAAGCAACAATGGACTTTGTTGCTCTTCAGAATGGGGCAATTGTCAAGGAGATAAATGTTCCATTTCCGGCGAAAAGCAATCAAGAGATAATTGAGCATATCGAATCTTCTTTAGGGGCAAGAACAAAACTCTTGCTGATTGACCATATCGGATCTGCTTCTGCAACAATTTTCCCTGTTAAAGAGATTGCCGAAATAGCTCATCGAAAAGGTATCAAAGTCTTGGTTGATGGGGCCCATGCAATTGGCCAGATTGACTTAGACATCCCTTCTTTAGGGGTTGATTGGTATGTGACAAATGCACATAAATGGCTTTATGCCCCGAAAGGTTGCGCATTGCTTTGGACATCCCCAGAGCATCAGGACTCAACTCATCCGACTGTAATCTCATGGGGTTACCATGGCAAAGAAGGTTACAGCACTGAATTCTTATGGCAAGGAACACGAGATTTGTCGCCATGGCTTGCAATAAACTCTGCAATTGATTTTTACAAGGGTTTTGGAGAAGCCGAGGTCAAGTCTTACATGCACAATCTTGCTTGGAGTTCTGCAGAAATGATTGCAGAGGAGTGGGGTGTTGAGTTGAATCTCAAGAAAGACATGTTTGCAAGCATGGTTCCAATTCCGCTTCCTGGAACTGTAAAAGGGGGGGATGAGGAAAGGATTGAGTTGGTGAAAATGCTTTGGGAGAAGTATCAGGTAGAAGTTGCAATAACCGATCCAACTGATTTTTTATGGGCACGAATATCAGCACAAATCTACAATGAAGAGTCAGATTACAAGAGGTTGGCAGAAGCTGTCAAGGCAGAATTGATGTAATCGGTTTATAGGGTTATAATTTTTTGGAGGTAACATTATGAAAAAAGGATTTACTCTCATTGAACTTTTGGTTGTAATAACCATATTAGGAATACTTGTTGCTCTTGCACTGCCAAATTTCGTAAAGGCAAAAGACAAGGCAAAAGAAGTTGAGGTCAAGAACAACCTCAGGATAATACAGTCAGCTCTTCTCAGGTTTTCTGCCGACTATGATGGATACTACCCTGGTTATATATGGGGAGGAACCCCGAATTCTTGGGGTTACAGCGGAATCAGTGCTGCGCATCCAGATATTGCTGGACATGAACATGGAAGCTGGTCTGCACTAGATCCATTATTAAGGTACGGGTATATTGACCAATATCCGAAAAACCCTTTCATTAGGGACGGAAGGGGAATGTGCACAATGGCTGCTGAAGACCCAAGGTTTGGATGTATGGATGAACATCTCTTGGAAGATTTGGGCGTTAATGAAATGCCATTAGCTTCTGGAACATATATGGGGAATGTTCTACATGATCCGAATTTCCCTTCTTCTTGTTGGTCCGCACTGGATCACACCACAAATGATTGCCAATCTCCAGGAACTTATTTTGTCGGTGATGGAGACCCAAAGACTATTGATTTCATTCCAGGGCTTTTCATTTACAGATCATTGGTAACAGGAAGGTTTGGTCCTTATGTCGAGCAAGATGAAAACAACCCTACAAGTGAAACAAAAGCCGTATCCCAAGGTTGGGTTTTGGCTGCTTTTGGCTCAACAAGAGCTACTGGCAAAGACTATCTGTGTTCTCCAGGATATCAGTTAAACGGTTCAATTGATTCAAGAGGGGATAGGGAATGTATGCCAGGTTTAGGAGCAAATGGGGAGCAGGCCTATAGCGGTGACAGCATATATGGTGACGGTGTTCCAAATGTACTCATGAGTGATGCTTGGGATCCGGACAATGACGGCGTCATTGCAGATGCCAAGGGATTCAGGGGCATTCCTGGAAACCCAGACTCATTGCTTGATGGAATTGTAATGATTGTTGACACTGACGGCAACGTCAGATAAAAGCTTTTTTTATGAAGAATGTGTTTTTTCTTCTCTTTTTTCTTTTCTATGGATGTGGAGGAGGGAATGACGGATCTCCCTGCTGCTCTGGTCCTGAGGTATGGGTGACAAGCGGTCCTGAAAGCACAACAACCCTTACAGAAGCAAATTTTGAATTCACATCAAATATTACAGATGCTATATACAGGTGTTGGTTGGTAGGTACTCCTGACGATCCAGAATTCTGCGATTCTCCGCACATTTATCAAAATCTTGAAGTTGGCTCCCATGCTTTTGTGGTTATTGCGCAAGATGGGGTTGGCGAGACGTACCAAAGCGAAAACTGGGTTTGGGAAATACTGCAAG
>CAYFJE010000060.1:0-6564 GCA_964343345.1 uncultured bacterium | reverse complement strand
TTCGAATGAGATATATTTGGTTTTTTCTTGCATTCAATTTTGAAGCGATAGACGGTTCTCTGTCGGGGTTTACAAATTTGTAATTAATCAGGTTGTTTTCTTTTTTGATTTTTTTAAATAAGTTTTCAAGACTTAGCCTTTCCTCGTAAGAATCATCAAAAAATGCAATGATTTCAATTTCTTCTTGAATCTCTTTTGCCATTTTTTTTGTTTCTTCCGATATTGACCTGATTTTATTTTTGGTTAGATCTATAGAAACTGAATGTATTTTTGATATCGTGAAGATTCCTCCAAATAAAAAAAGAGTCAAAACTAAAGAAGGGACATGGTCAACGATGTTCTTTTTTTCTTTCGTCATGTTGTTTTTTAAAACTAGGCCAAGAATAAGGATGGAAAATGAAATAAAAAATCCAAAATCAGCAAAGGTTTTACCTTTGAGGACATCTATAAAAGAAAAAACGGAACCGACTGTTACAAGGATTGAAGGAACTTTGCTTTTCCATTTTGGGCTTGTTCTCATTTCCAACCTTTTGCCTCCATTGTCTTTTTTGTCATCAGAAACCAAAAAGTTCCAAAAAGAATAAAGTAAATAACATCTTCAGTATTTAAAATTCCTTGAGAGAATCTGCTTAGTTTTTCTTGAAATCCAAGTTCTGAAATTCCTAAAATCAAAGGATTTGAAATATTTGTATGGTTTAGTGAACTTATGAACCAAAAAGAAAGAAAAGCAGGAAAGGATATAGCAAAAGCTGTTGTGAGATTTTCCGTCATTGAAGAAATGAATATTCCAAGTCCAGATAGTGCAAAAGAAAGCAGGAGCACACCAATAAGGCCACTTAGATAATGGCCATAATCAACTACACCAAACTTACTTAACCAAACAATGCCAATTGTTGGAAGGAAAAGCATTGAAAAAATAAGCAAGGTGGATGCTATAAGTTTTCCTGAGATTATTTTTGATGAACTTATTGGCTGTGAAAGAAGAAACTCGAGTGTATTTTCTTTTTTCTCTAGGCATATTGTTGATATTGTGATAAATGGAGAAAACAAAACTCCTAAGAAGCAGCAGTCTAAAAGAAGGACAGTCATTGGTCCATCGTTCCAGTCTCCTGGTGTTGAGAATGGGCTTGAATAACTTAATAGGTTTAGTGTTAAAAAATAACCTTGTACAAGAAGTAATCCAGCAACACCAATCCATATGCTTATGCCTTTGTTGTATCCATTTAATTCTTTTTGAATTATTTTTTTAATTGTTTCCATTTTATTTTTTCGAGCTTGTAGTCTCTAAATAAACTTTCCTAAGGTTTTTGTTTTGAATTTTTGAATCAAACTTTATTTCTCCCGCATAGAGGATTAATGCTTTCGAGCAAAGCTGTTGAATGATTTCCAATCTGTGGCTTGATATGACAAAGGATGTTCCTGAATTAGATATCTCCTTTATTGTTTTTTCAAAATTAACAATCTGTTTAGGGTCTAAACCTGTCGTGGGTTCGTCTAAAAAAACAATTTTTGGATTAGAAACTAAAGCTAGCCCTAGTCCAACCCTTTGCCTAAATCCTCTGGAGAGAAATTTGTTGAGTCTGTTTTTTACTTTTTCTATTTGAGTTAACTCTATTATTCTTTTTATTTCTAATTCCACATCTTTCACCTTATGTAATTTAATCGCCAAAGATATTTGTTCAAGTGGAGTCATGTTTGAATAGAGAGGAAGTCTTTCAGGAAGGTATCCAATGTTTTTTTTAATAGAGTGGTCGTATTTAGTGTATTCTTTTTTTTCAAAAAAAACTTTTCCTCTATCTGGAGAAAGAAGTCCAGAAAGGATTCTCAGTGTGGTTGTTTTTCCTGCCCCATTCGGTCCTAAAAATCCGACAATCTCTCCTTCTGGAATGCTGAAGTTTAAGTTTTTCAATATCGTTTTTCCAGAAAAACTTTTATTTAAATTTTCTACATGCAACAACACAACAAGCATATCTTAAAACCCTTAACATATTACTGATTAGAAATTAGAATATTCTGAGTGATGATTACAGTTCCAAAAATTAAAAATTTTCCAAAAGATGAGAAAATTATTGCTATCACTGCTTATGACAGGCCCTCTGCTCTTTCTGTACAGAATGCAAAAGTAGATATCGTTCTTGTCGGGGATTCTCTTTCGAATGTTGTTTTAGGAAATAAAAACACCACATCTATAGGTCTTGATGAGATAAGTTATCACATTAAAGCTGTTTCCAAATTTGTCGACGAGAGTCTTTTGGTGGGAGATTTGCCTTTTGGATCTTCTCAGTCAGGTTTACAAATTGCTTCACAGCATGCATGCCAGCTTGTTAGAGATGGTGCGAATGCAGTAAAAATAGAAGGGGGCAGTGAGATATTTCCCTTAGTGGAACATCTTACAAATCATGGAGTTCCTGTTATGGGGCATGTTGGGCTTACCCCACAAAAAGTAGAGGAATTTGGAGGGTACAAGGTTCAAGGAAGAAATTTGAAGAGATCTAAGGAAATTTATAAAGAAGCAAAACTTTTAGAATCTGCAGGTGCTTTTTCTGTAGTCCTTGAATGTATTCCTTTTGAATTGGCAAAAAAAATAACAGAAGATTTGGATATTCCGACCATTGGAATAGGAAGCGGTTCGTTTTGTCGTGGCCAGATTTTAGTTTTCCATGATTTGATTGGTTGGCATAACGAAAATTTTAAATTTCTCAAACAGGCTTTTGGAAATGTGTCTAAAAACATAGATGATGCAATAAATTCTTTTTCAGATTCTGTAAAGTCTGGAAAATATCCAAGTCGAGAAGAGTCTTGGTCATTGGATGAAGATTTAACCAAAGAAGTAAAAAAATTCAAATAATGAAAAAGAAGATACTGGTTCCCACAATGGGTGCACTTCACAAGGGTCACGGTGCATTGATTGAAAAAGCTTCAGAACTAGGAGATCCTGTTGTTTCAATATTTGTAAATCCAACACAGTTTTCTCCAGGCGAAGATTTTGAAAAATACCCAAGAGACAACAAAAAAGATTTGGAATATGCTTTAAAGTGTGGTGCAAAAAAGGTTCTATTTCCAACAGTAAATGAGGTTTATCCAACGGGGCCAAGAAAAACAGAAAACTCTGGTCCTCTTGGTTCGATACTTGAGGGATTTTATAGGCCAGGTTTTTTTGATGGTGTTCTTACTGTTGTAAAGAGGTTATTTAAAATGACGAAACCAGATATTGCTGTTTTTGGGGAAAAAGATTGGCAGCAATTAGTCTTAGTCAAAGATTTGTCAAAAAAAATGAATGGACCATCTATTGTTAGTGTGAAAACTGTAAGGGACGATAACGGACTTGCTCTTTCTTCTAGAAATTCCTATCTTTCGAAAGAATGTTATCGAAAAGCACTTTTTTTATCAAAAGCATTAAAAAAGGTGAAATCTTTTTGGGACGACGGTTTGAGGGATAGGAATGAATTAGAAATGGTTGGTGTTGACTTTTTATCAAAAAAAATTAGTAAAATTGACTACTTGGAAGTAAGGCCAAAAAAAATGTTACCTGAATCGGGAACCTTGGATGGAGAATCTAGGGTTTTGGTTGCTGGTTGGATTGGAGAAACTAGACTTATAGATAATGAGGCTTTGGAATTATGAGGAATATGCTTAGATGCAAAATTCATGGAGGGATTGTTACGAAGTCTGATATTGATTACGAAGGTTCTTGCGGGTTGGGTCCTGATTTGTTGAAAGAATCTGGGATTCTGCCTTTTGAGAAAATTTCAGTTCTGAATGTTTCAAATGGCAAAAGGGTTGAAACTTATGTCATAAAAGAAATAAAGGATAGAGAGATTACTTTAAACGGTGCTGCAGCTCATTTTTTCAAGAAGGGAGATAAAGTCATTATCCTCAATTGGAAAATTTGTGGTGAAAGTTGTATAAAAAAGCATAAGGCAAAGATAATTATCCTTGATAACAAGAATTCAATAAAAAAGAAAATGACAAAGGAGTTGGGAGATGAGTAGATTGCAAGATCTTGGAAAAAAGGTTTTATCAGAGGAGTCAAAAGCGATTCTTGTCACTTCTGGGAATCTTGATGAAAATTTTGACAATGCAATCAATTTAATTTTAAATTCTTCTGGAAACTGTGTTGTTTCTGGGATAGGCAAATCAGGGCTTGTAGGAAGGAAAATATCTTCAACTCTTGCAAGTTTAGGGACTCCAAGCGTTTTTTTACATTCAGGAGAGGCCTTGCATGGAGACTTAGGTTTGATTTCAGAAAAAGATGTAGCTTTGCTTATTTCTAATTCTGGAAAAACAACTGAAGTTCTTGGGTTAATACCTTCTTTAAAAATGAAGAAAATTCCAATCATTGCACTTACTGCAGATCTTGATTCGCTGCTTGCGAAAGAATCAGATGCTGTTTTGAACTCTCATGTTTTACGTGAGGCGGACGAGCATAACCTTGCACCTACATCTTCTACTACGGTCATGATGGCAATAGGAGATGCTTTAGCCGTTGTTTTGGCAAAGGAGAAGAGCTTTACTCCTTCGGATTTTGCTATGTACCATCCTGGAGGTTCTCTAGGCAATTCTTTATCGAAAGTTTCTCAATGGATGACAAAAAAGAATTTACCGAAAGTCAGCCCAGAAGATTCATTGAGGTCTTGTTTGATAAAAATGTCAAATGGCAGACTTGGTGCAATTGTCATTGTTGAAAACGAGAGAGTTGAAGGCATATTTACTGATGGAGATTTGAGGAGACTTTTTGAAAAAAGAGAGTCTTTTGATGAACTTTTGGATGAGAAAATATCATCTATAGCCAACAAGAATCCAAAAACTATAAATGAAAATGATTTAGCAAGTTTTGCTATTGGAAAGATGGAGTCTGATGCAATTACCGTAATGCCTGTTGTTGATGATGAGTGTAATTTGGTTGGAATAATTCATTTACACAGCCTTGTTCAGGCTGGAATGGGGGTAAAAATTAATGAAAAATAAATTAAAAGTTGTGGGAAAGAGTTCATGGAAGACGCTTGCCTCTGAAGTTAGGAGTAGTTTGTCAAAGAGCATTCTTGTTGATGGCTATCACCTTGTTTTAGATTTAGAGAAAAGCGAAGGCTCCATCCTTGTTGATGCTTCAAATGGAAAGGAATATATTGATCTTTTCAGCATGTTTGCTAGCCAGCCAATAGGTGTAAATCATAAAGATTTATTGGAAGAGGCTTTTTTGTTAAAGTTGGGTTTAGTTGCATCTCAAAAGCCTGTTAATTCAGATGTTTACACTCAGCCTTATGCTGACTTCGTTAAGGTGATGTCAAGGATAGTAACCGAGGATTATCCACACCTTTTCTTTATAGAGGGAGGATCTTTGGCTGTCGAGAATGCATTGAAAGTTGCTTTTGATTGGAAAATGAGGAAAAATTTAGAATCAGAAATTGAGGTTAATGAAAATCTTCTTTCAATTGCCCATCTGGAAAAATCTTTTCATGGAAGGTCAGGTTATACATTGAGTCTGACAAATACTGCAGATCCTAAAAAAACTATGTATTTTCCAAAATTTGATTGGCCTAGGCTACCTTCTCCTTATAGAGAATTTCCCGAGAGTAATGAATCTCTCGAATCTTTGACAAAAGCGGAAGATGATTTTTTATCTAGACTAGATGCTTTTGAAAAAGAAAATCCAAATCAGATGGCTGCAGTATTAATGGAAACCATTCAGGGTGAAGGTGGAGACAATCATTTCAGGAACGAGTTTCTTCAAAGAGTAAGAGGTTGGTGTAACGAAAATCATGTATTGTTAATTTTTGATGAAGTTCAATGTGGAATGGGTATAACTGGCGAATGGTGGGCATGGCAAAATACGGGAGTTAAACCAGACATTTTTTCTTTCGGAAAGAAAAGCCAGGTTTGTGGTATTGCAGCTAGCAATCGTATAGATGATGTTGATAATTGTTTTAAAGTTAGCAGCAGGATTAATTCAACCTGGGGAGGCAATTTGGTTGATATGGTTAGGGTGACAAAATATATTGAAGTGATAGAGAGAGAAAAACTTCTTGAAAATTGTAAGAATATTGGGTCTTTCTTAATTGAGGAGTTACAAAAAATAGCTAATGATTTTGATGGCTTGGTAACCAATGTTAGAGGTTTAGGGCTAATGTGTGCTTTTGATTTGCCTGATGGAGAAACAAGAGATAAGGTAAGAAGTTGCCTTGTTGAGGAAGGTGTTTTGATTTTGGGTTGTGGAGACAGGTCTTTGAGGTTCAGGCCGGTTTTAGATATATCTAGAGATGTTATTTCTAAAGCTTTGACTTTGATTAGAAAAGCCCTGAAAAAAGTGTGAACTTCTTTATCCTTTTGAGTTTTTTTGTAGTTTTTTCTTTTAGCTCTTGTACTGATTTTTCTTTTCCGGTTCATCCTGAAAATTCAAAAAACATAAATTTTTCCAAACAGAAAAATGGCTGTAATATCAAGAGGTTTGACTATTCAAATGAAAATTTTTTAACAGATTTTACTGAATGTGTCTTTTTGAATTACGGATATCAAGGGAGTCATTCAGATGAGATTACTTTTTTCCTTGATCAAAATGTCGGACTT
>CAYFJE010000059.1:0-6652 GCA_964343345.1 uncultured bacterium | reverse complement strand
GGCAAGCGCGTCTACCATTCCGCCACTCCGGCCGTTGTATACTTAGCCTATCATAATTTTTTATTGCAATTAGTGGAGGTTGTTATGAGTAATTTAAATCATTTAAGTTTAATATTTCAAGAAAGTTTATCTAAAAGAATAGATGATTCTTTTGGAAAGATTGTTCAAAAGATGGCGAGTTTTTTGTTCTATCCAATTGCAGAAATACCTGTAATTATTTGGGTTCTTATGTTAGGTGCAATATTTTTCACCGTTTATCACAATTGGATTAATTTCAAAGGCTTTAAACATTCCTTGGCTGTTATTGCAGGAAAATACGATGATCCTAAGCATCCTGGAGAAATTTCTCATTTCCAAGCTTTGACAAGCGCCTTGTCTGCAACTGTTGGACTTGGAAATATAGCAGGCGTCGCAGTTGCTGTAGGAGTCGGGGGACCTGGAGCAGTTTTTTGGATGATAGTTCTAGGTCTTTTTGGAATGACAAGCAAGTTCCATGAATGTACATTAGCTCAGTTCTACAGAAAAGTAGACAAAGACGGAACAGTCCATGGAGGTCCCATGTACTACCTTTCCCTAGGTTTGAAAGAAAGGGGTTTCGAAACCCTTGGAAAAATCCTTGCTGTAATATTTGCAATCTTTTGTATAGGAGGATCTTTAGGTGGAGGAAATATGTTCCAAGCAAACCAAACATTTGAAGCAATGAGCAGAGTTATACCATCTCTTAGCAACTCCGAGGAAGCAGCATGGGCTTTTGGTTGCTTTATGGCATTTCTTGTTGGATTAGTGATAATTGGAGGGATAAAAAGAATTGGAAAAGTAACTGAAAAGATCATCCCTTTCATGTGTGGGTTATATCTTGTTGCCGGAATCGTTGTTTTGGTTAAAAACAACAGTCAAATTATTCCCGCTTTAAACCTTATATTCACACAGGCTTTCAATCCAGATGCGGCATATGGTGGCTTAATTGGAGTTATGGTTCAAGGAATAAGAAGAGCTGTTTTTTCGAACGAAGCTGGAATAGGGTCTGCAGCAATTGCACATTCAGCAGCCAAAACTGATCAACCTGTAAGAGAGGGAATAGTCGGGATGATTGGTCCATTTATTGACACTGTTGTTATATGTACTATGACAGCATTAATACTTATAGTTAGCGGTGTCTACAATGTTGAAGGTTTAGAAGGTGTTTCAATGACAACTGCAGCATTTGAATCAACTTTCTCATGGTTCCCAACTGTTCTCTCAGTCTGTGTTTTCTTTTTTGCATACTCAACAATGATAAGTTGGAGTTATTATGGAGAAAAAGCCTGGGCATACCTCTTCGGAAGAGGAATGCAAACAGCATTTATTTACAGAATTATTTTTCTTGCATTTGTTGTTCTTGGAACAGTTATGAAATTAGGAAATGTTATTGATTTTTCAGACCTCATGATACTTTCAATGGCCTTTCCGAACATAATCGGGGGAATACTGCTAGCTCCTAAAGTTAAAGAGGCACTGCATGACTACTGGACAAAATTAAAAGCTGAAAAATTTAAGGTATATAAATAATTGAGCGAAAAAGCCTTACTGATAGATGGTTTAAATCTTCTCTTTAGGGCTTTTTACAGTCTCCCACCAAATATGCGATCTCCTTCTGGAGAACCTACAAATGCATTGTTTGGATTTGTTAGAACATTAGACTCACTGAACAAAAAATACTCTCCAAAAACAATAATCGTGGCATTGGATTCATCTGTACCAACATGGAGAAAAAAAGAATATCCGGAATATAAAGCTGGAAGACCTGAAACACCAGAAAATCTACTGAAACAAATAAAATTCTTCAGGACATTCTTAAATCAATTAGGCATAAATTGCATCGAATCTCCTGGATATGAAGCAGATGATGTTTTGGCATCATTGTCAAAAAAACTCTTAGAAAAAAAAATTGATCCAATCGTTGTCAGCAATGATAAAGATTTATTACAAACTTTAGAAAAGGGGGTTTCGATACTTAGATCAGGAAGGTCAATTTCACAAATTAAACTAATAACAAAAAAAACACTTACTGAGGAGTATGGATTCAATCCCGAATTTATACCTGATTTCAAAGGTCTTGTTGGAGACTCTTCAGACAACCTAAAAGGAGTAAAAGGGATAGGTGAAAAAACAGCAAAAACACTATTACAAAAATATAAAAATCTTGATGAAATATATGAAAATTTAGAGGAACTTCCCGAATCTCAAAAAAATAAACTTCAAAACGATAAAGAATCTGCTTACTTTTGCAAAAAACTAGCAACACTAAATTCAGACTTAAAAATCAACATCAACAATATATCAAAGATGGATTTAACAAATAAATCTGCGCAAGAAATACTGTTTCAACTAGGAATGACAACTTTTGTTATTGACCGAGCTATAAAAACACAGCAGATTGGTAAATCTTTCAGATTAGATCGAAATAAAACAGAATCGAAAGAGATGAAAATAAAAAACTTAGATGCAGAAGCAATAAAAAAAGAGTTGGAAAAATCAAAAACCGTATTTCTTTTACCTTACGAAAAATCTTGGATATGCTATACAAAAGAATCTTTATTTAGGCCTGAGGAAAACGAAGGCCTTTTCACAACAGAGATTAATATAAAAAATTACCTAACAAAAAACCATGAAATAATTGGTTTTGATCTTGCCAATAAAAAGATAAACATAAATCATTCAGATTTCATAAATGCATTTGATTTAAAATCTTATGCTTTTTTTATAGATTCAGAAAATCCCTCAATGAAAAACCTTTGGGAAAAAACATTCAATGAAAAAATGCCTGAAAACCCATCTTTTTATCTACCTGAATTCAAAAAACTTAAACAGAATATTGAAAAAAACGAAAAAATAAAAAACTACTATGAAAAAGTAGAAAAACCATTTCTCTTAATCATTGAAAAAATGAATCGAACAGGTGTTCCAATCAATTTGGAAGAAGCTGAAAATCTTGAAAAAAGATTCAATCTTGAATGTTTAGATCTTGAAAAAAAAATAAAGGATATATCCAACTCTCAAAAACTTAATCCAAGAAGTCCAAAACAACTTGGAGAATTGCTTTTTGACAAATTGAAATTACCTGAAATCAAAAAAAGGAGTACAGCAAGATCCGTATTAGACAAACTTCTTGGAAAACACCCGATAATAGAACTTCTAATCAAATATAGAGAAAAACATAAGCTTCTTACTTCTTATATGGTTCCTTTTATAAAGTACAGAAAAGATAATGGAAGAATTTACCCGACATTTGATCCATATGGAACAAAAAGCGGCAGACTAGCTTCAAGAGATCCAAATTTTCAAGTTTTGCCAATAAAAACAGAAGATGGAAAGAAAGTAAGAAAATGTGTACAGGCAGAAAAAAACTTTTCTATAGTTTCAATTGACTATT
Source organism: uncultured bacterium (assembly GCA_964343345.1). GTDB lineage: Bacteria > UBP7 > UBA6624 > UBA6624 > UBA6624 > UBA6624. The sequence goes on along the minus strand of CAYFJE010000059.1, from coordinate 3,240 downwards.
CTCAAATTGACCTTAGGGTTCTAGCACACCTTTCAAAAGACAAAATGCTACTAAACATCTTCAATAACAATGAAGATGTTCATTCCCAAACAGCATCTTTAATGCTCAAGAAATCAAAAGAAAAAATTTCTGAAGAAGATAGGAGGATCGCAAAAATCATTAATTTTGGAATCATTTATGGAATGGGCCCAAGTGCATTATCGAAACAGATAGGCAGTTCTCTTCAAAAATCAAAAAATGAAATAAAAAAATATTTTGAAAAATTCAGCGGTGTCTCTCGATGGATAAAAGAAACAAAAATCAAAGGAAATCAAGAACTATACACAGAAACTCTTGACGGGAGAAGAAGGTATGTGAATTTTTTAGGAACAGAAGATTGGAAAAGGCAGGAGGCAGAAAGGCAAGCGATAAATAACTGTGTACAAGGTGGGAGTTCAGATGTCATTAAAAGAGCTATGGTTAAAATATCTAACAGTTTGAATAAAGATTTTGAACTAATCTTACAAGTGCATGATGAACTTGTTTTTCATGTAAATGACAACATTCTGGAAGAGAGCATAAACAAAGCAAAAAAAGCAATGGAAAAAGCTTTAGAATTAAGAATCCCTTTAAGGGTTAGTATAAAAATTGGTAAAAAATATGAATTCTGAACAAAAAAAGAAAGAGATGGATCAGGACTTTTTTGATTTTGAAACTCCTCAAAAAGGGAGTGAAATAAATGGAAAGGTTGTCCAGAAAGACAATAAGGGAATAATCCTTTCGGTTGGATTAAAAAATGATGCCTGGCTTCCAAAAGACCAATTTGGAGAAGATTTGAAATCAATAAAAACAGGAGAATCCTTAAAGGTTGAAATAATAAAAATAGCTAAAGAAAAAATTATTGTCAGCAGAAAAAAAATAATGGAAAGAGAATCTAGAAAACTTCTAGAAGAGTCTTTTCAAAACAAAACTCCCCTTTCTGGAAAAATTGAAAAAGTTGTTTTAAATAAAAATAAACAACAAGTTGGAATGATGGTTGAAATGAAAGGAAAACTCTTATTTATGCCTAGATCTCTTTATGAAAAGAACCCTCCAAGAAACTTGGATGTTCTTCTTGGGAGGGGCGTGAAATTCCTGATTAAAGAAATGAAAGAAGATGATGCAATAGTTTCAAGAATTGGCTACCTTGAAGAAAAAAAGAAAAATCAATTCAATGAATTTGTATCTTTAAATCGAGAAGGGTCTGTTGTGAAAGGAAAAATAAAAAAATTCTTATCCCAAAAAAACAAAAATAAAACTTTTGCCATGATAATCAATTCAAATGGTTTGAATTTGTTTCTTCACAGAAATGAAGCAGTTTGGGGAAATGAAGATTTAAAAAACATTTTTAAAGAAGGGCAAGAAATTGATGTCAAAATCATAAAAATAAACAAAGAAAAAATGCAAATAGACACAAGCTACAATCTAACAAAAGAAAACCCTTGGGATAATGATATTTTAGAAAAAGACAACTGGTTAAATGGAATGATTTTAAACAAAACAAAAACTGGATTATTTTTAGGTTTAGAAAATGGAATAGAAGGTTTTGTTCATGAAACAGAAATACCACAAGGATTCAAAGAAAAACGTGGAGAGAAAGTTAAAGCAAGAATCAAAAACATAGATAAAGAAAATAAAAAAATATCACTCTCTTTAATTTCAAAAGAAGAAGCAAAAAAACCTCGAGGTGAAACTTTTGGAGACAAAATCGAGGGTGGACAAACACTATCAGACCTTCTCAAAGACTTTGAGTAAAAATATAAAAATTGGCCTCACGGGCTCATTTGGATCAGGGAAGTCAACTGTTTTGGAAATCTGTAAAAAAATTGGCTTTGAAACCTACAGTGCCGATAAAGAAGTCCATAAGCTTTATTCAAGAAAAGAAATCCAAAATAAAATAATGATTGGAATACCCGAAGCCTTTTCGGAAAACAAGATAGGAGAAAAAATTCTCTGTAAAGAAAAACTGAGGGAAATCATTTTTTCAAATAACGAAAAACTATCTTTTCTTGAAAAAGTTATTCATCCAATAATTAAAGAACAATGCATATCTTTAATAAAATTAAATAAAAAAAAATCCATCTTTGAAATTCCTATTTTGTTAAAATCAGGGCTTCAAAAACATTTTGACAAAATCATAACTTTAGAAGCAGAACAAAAAATAAGAATTGAGAGAATTTTAAAAAGATACAAAAATACATTTTCAGAAATAAATTTTCTTGCGATAGAAAAAACTCAGCCAAGCGAAAAAGAAAGAAGATTAATTGCTGACATTGTTATAAAAAACAATGGCACTATAGATGAACTTGAGAAAAAAATTTTTACCTTTTTGAAAAATTGAACTTTCATTTAAAAACACAATTCTCTCCAGCAGGAGATCAGCCAAAAGCAATAGAAAAAATAGTAAAAGGGTTCAATGAAGGAGCACAAAAGCAAACACTGCTAGGTGTTACTGGAAGCGGAAAAACCTATACAGTTTCAAATGTGATCCAGTCTCTAAATTTACCTACATTAGTTTTGACACACAACAAAACCTTAGCGGCTCAGCTTTACGAAGAATTCAAAACATTTTTTCCACATAATGCTGTTGGTTATTTTGTCTCTTATTATGACTATTACCAACCAGAAGCATATATAGTTCACGAAAATAAATATATTGAAAAAGATGCAAAAATAAATTCAGAAATCGAAAGATTACGACATCAAGCAGTCATGAATTTAATTACCTCAAAACATCCCATCATAATAGGGACTGTTTCAAGTGTTTACGGAATAGGTGCTCCAAAAGACTACATTGATAATATTCTGAGTCTAAAAAAAGGTGAATCAATCGAACCAAAAATCGTTGGAAAAAAACTAGTTTCAATGGGCTATACCTACGAAATGGGCTCAATAAGTAGTGGAACATTTGAAAGACAAAACGACATGATGAAAATACAAGCTCCTGAAAAAGAAAATTCAATCATTATTGAATGGTTCGGCAACGAAATCGAATCAATAAAAAAAGTTAATCCTATCTCAAGAGAAAAAATATCTTCTGAAGAAAAAGTAACGATATTTCCATCAACACTTCATGTGATTGACGACAAGAATAGAAAAAAAGTTTTCAAAGAAATAAAAAAAGAAATGAAAAACCAAGAAAAATTCTTTAAAAAAGCAGGAAAATCAATAGAGGCAGAAAGAATTAGAGAAAAAACTCTCTATGACATCGAACAAATACAG
>CAYFJE010000058.1:0-6716 GCA_964343345.1 uncultured bacterium | reverse complement strand
CCTGTCTTCGGAGAAGTTGATAGATGAATATTTTGAACTGGAGAATAAGGAGTGTTCCTGTTGGAAAGATACTTTTGCTTTTTTCCGGACTTGCTCTTTTCATTTTGGCAGCTTGTAAAATTTGGGCTTTGACAAATTACTGGTCGCTTGAACCTGTTTTCGATTCAATCAGAAGTATGTTTTTGGATTTGAGGAAAAATTTTGGTGGCCCTGGACAGATGCCCATGGGCTTATACAACACGATAATTCTAACTTTGAAACTTTTAGGGATTTTGGTTGTCTTGCTTTTGGTTGGAGCGTATTCAACTTATGTAGAAAGAAAAATATTAGCATTTATGCAAGACAGACTTGGACCAACACGAGTTGGTCCAAGAGGTATTCTTCAGCCAATTGCAGATGGTTTGAAGTTGCTTCAAAAAGAATGTATAGTTCCTTTAGGTGCTGATAGGAATTTTCATTACTTAGCACCAGTAATATGTTTTATACCTGCACTTATGGGTGCTGTAATTATTCCCTTTGGAAAGGGGATGATCCCAGTTGATTTAAATGTTGGAATCTTATATTTCTTTGCCTTGGGAGCTTTTGGTGAATTAGGTATATTTTTAGCTGCATGGGGTTCAAATAACAAATACTCAGCAATTGCTGGATTCAGAGCCGTTGCACAATTGGTGAGTTATGAAATCCCAATGGCTTTTGCAATAATGTCTATTGTTGTGCTTTCAGGTAGTTTGAAGATTAGTGACATCATTAATGCTCAAATTGATGGAATAACTGCACATGGAGGTTTGGGTTTTCCAATCTGGTTTATAGTTCCTCAGTTTTTGGGTTTCTTGATTTTCTTTTTGAGTGCTGTTGCTGAAACAAACCGTACTCCTTTCGATCTTGCTGAAGCGGAATCTGAATTGGTTAGTGGTTTCCATACAGAGTACACAGGCCTAAGGTGGGCTTTTTTCTTTCTTGCTGAATATGTAAATATATTTATTGGAGCTGCAATTATAGCCACAATGTATCTTGGAGGATATGCGGGACCAGAGCTTCCATTTTTAGGAATAACTCTTTCATCTGTTTTTTGGTTCTGTTTCAAGGTTTTTTTAATATTTTTTATCATCGTTTGGTTAAGAGGAACACTTCCACGTTTAAGAGTCGACCAACTGATGATGACATGTTGGAAGAGACTCATTCCTATTTCGATGGCAAATTTTTTGCTTACTGGAATTTTTGTTCTTGCAAATACCGTTAGATTAACTCCTCAACTATGGTCAGTTCATTTAGAGAATAGTGCTTATACATCGATTGCAGCTTTGGTTGGTATATTGATCCTGATGTTTGGCTTGGCTTGGTATTTTGCAAAAGATTTAACAAAACCATTAAAGGAAAGGGAAACATGAATATGCAATTAGAAACAGTTGGAAACATTTCGATGATAGTTGCTATTTTCATATTTGTTATTTTGATGGCTTTTGCTTTTGTCGTGATAAGGGCGAGTGCTACCGGAATCAAAGGTGGCTTGAAGTTGGTTTTAGAGAAATTCTTAAGAAACTTTGAGCAAAACGATACTCTTGAATACCCAGGCAATGATCGTGTAATGAGCCACAGATGGAGAGGAAGATTTGTTCAGATGATTGATGAGAAAGGCAGGATGCGTTGTGATGCTTGCCAGTTATGTGCTCAAGCTTGTCCAGACAACCTCATAGAGGTTCTTCCAGAAGGAAAAGGCAGAGACAAAAGGCCAAGAGTTTACACTTTGAATTATGCAGCTTGTCATAATTGTGGTTTTTGTGTTGATATTTGTCCAAGTGATGCGATAAGGTTTTCGAGAGATTTTGAAACTGCAACTTATGAAAGAACAGATGCTTTTAGCCATAATGACAATGAATCTTTAGTTTTTAATTTAGAGGACCTTGTTGCTTTTGAATCATCAGTCTATCCTGAACTTTTTGATGCGAGTGACCCTGGAGATGTTGCTGATAGTTTGGGTTATTTTAAGCAAAAAAATATTTTTCAAAAAGATGTTTACGAAGGTTATGAGCCAATGGACGAGGATGCATTAGAGATTGTTGAAGAGGATGTTGAAGAAAAAGAAGAAAAGGATTATGAGATACCAGAAATAGATGACTAATTTTGATTTAACTCCTTATGTGCCATGGATATGGTTTTCTTTCTTTGGCCTTTTTACACTAGTTATGGCTCTAGGCGTTGTTTTTCATAGGAAGATTGTTTATAACGCTGTGTTTTTGGCTATGAGCTTACTTGGCACTGCGGCTCTTTACATCACTTTAAATGCTGATTTTCTAGGGATAGTCCAAATATTGCTTTATCTGGGAGGAATTATTGTTTTGATCTTGTTCTCAATCTTATTGACAAGGGGAGAAGAAAGAGGTTCAGAATATGTAAATAGAAATAAGCAGAATTTTTGGGCTTTCTCGTCTATTTTAGGTTTATCTGTGTGGATAGGTACTCAATTCTGGAAAGTTCAATGGCCTGATGCGAATAGAAATCTGGCTGCAAATCATTGGGAAAGGTATTCTGAAATCGCAACAATAAAAACATTACCACAGATACTTAACAGAACCGTCCCTGTCGAAGCCATTGGAGACGGCTTAATGAAGCCTTATTTGTTGATTTTTGAATTAGCAAGCATTGTTCTTCTTATTGCTATGGTGGGAGTTGTTGTTTACATGAAACCAGAGAAGAAGGTTGATGGCGATGTTTAATCTTCTTTTCTTTTTGAACGAAGCTTTTTCTGGAGAAAAATGTACTGTTGAAAATTTGGGAAATTGTCATTTCTATGGTCCTGCAGTTCCTGTTAATGCATACCTTTTCTTAGCGATGCTTCTTTTTGGACTGGGTGCCTATGGTGTTGTTACAAGAAGACACCTTATAAGTATTTTGATGTGTATGGAAATCATGCTTAATGCTGTCAACTTAATGCTTGTTGCTTTTAGCAGACAGTGGGGACTTTCTTCCATGAGACCTCCATTTGTTTCTACAGGAGATGATCTTTGGGTTTATGTTCCTGTGGGTCAGATATTTGTCATATTTTCTCTAACGATTGCTGTTGCAGAAGCCGCAATTGGATTAGCTCTTGTATACCATATTTACAAATCTTTGGGGACAACCCAGGCGGATGATTTTAATTTATTGAAAGGATGAATTATTTAATTTTAATTCCACTGTTGCCTCTGTTGGCATTTGCTCTTATAGCACCTTTAACGAAGATATGGAAAAGAAAAGCTGCATTTATCGCAACTGCTGCAATTGTTGGGTCTTCGATTTTGTCTTTGTTGGTTTTTTTCCAATCTTTTAATTCTGGAGGTCCTTTAAAAAAAGAAGGTTTCTGGACTTACAACAAGCATCCTGTAGAACTTAATTGGACATTACCAGAATGGATTCCTCTAGGTGGAGGGACTTTTGTTGATTTAAGTTTTTCTGCTGATGGATTTACATTAATGATGCTTCTTGTTGTTACTCTTGTAAGTACTGCGGTCCATATATATTCCTTTGGTTATATGGATTATGGTGGCAAATATTATCAACATGAAGAAAAAAATCTACCCAGATATTATGGTTATCTGTCTATTTTTACTGCTGCCATGCTCATAATGGTTCTAGCAAATAATTTAATTTTGGCATTTATTGGATGGGAGTTGATGGGTTTGGCGAGTTATCTATTGATAGGTTTTTGGTTTGATAAGCAGAGTGCTGCGGTTGCTGCAAAGAAAGCTTTTCTTACAACAAAAGTTGGAGATCTCTCTTTATTCCTTGGAGTTTTAACTCTATATGGTTTGACTGGAACATTTAATATTCCAACAATTTTAGAGTTTGCCAAAACACATGACACAAATGGAATTTTATCTATAGCAGCATTGCTTATATTCGGTGGTGCAATGGGGAAAAGTGCACAGTTTTTTCTTCATGTTTGGTTACCTGATGCTATGGAAGGGCCAACTCCGGCATCTTCCCTTATACATGCAGCAACAATGGTTGCAGCCGGTGTCTATCTTGTCGCAAGATTGCAACCTATTTATGCTGGAGAAGTTACATCTTCGATTGTTTCTCACATAGGTGCTTTTACTGCTCTCTTTGCTGCATCTATCGCTATTGCTAGATGGGATATAAAAAGAGTTTTGGCTTATTCGACTATAAGTCAGTTGGGTTTTATGATTGCTGGACTTGGTACTGGAAGTGTTGCAGCTGGTATATTTCATCTTTTTACTCACGCTTTTTTCAAAGCTCTGTTGTTTCAAGCAGCAGGTTCTGTGATTCATGGTGTTCATACAAATGACATGAGAGAGATGGGGAATTTGAAAAAATACATGCCAAAAACTTTTATGGTTTTTTTGATTGGAACTTTGGCACTTGCTGGAATTCCTCCTTTTTCAGGATTCTTTAGCAAAGATGAAATCCTTTTGTCTGCTTACAACTATGGCCAGCATGGTGACGGATGGATTCCATATATCATGCTTTCAATTGCTGCCTTTTTTACAGCCTTCTATATGTTTAGAGTTGTTTACTTGACTTTCTTTGGTAAATACAGAGGTCATGGTCATCCTCATGAATCTCCTTCAGTCATGACCTCCCCGATGATGTTTTTAGCAGCAATGTGTTTGATACCTTCTTTTGTAGGTGTTCCGGGTAAGCATGGTTCATGGGCAGCACTGTTTATAGACCCTCATCCACATCATGGTCTAAATTTACAGGTTGCAATAACTTCAACGGTTTTAGCTGTGTTTGCTATCTTCTTGGCAAAGAGTATATTTTTAAAGATATCGAACATGGACAAGATTGAGTTTGGTTTCTTTGAGAAAAAGAATCCAGTTTTATGGAAATCTTTATCAAGAAGACTATATGTAGACGAAGCTCTTCAATGGGCTTTTGTAAAGCCGGGATCTTATTTAGGAGATCAAATTGCTTGGTTTGACAAAAACATCATTGATGGAATTGTTAACAGGGTAGCGGGGTTAGGGGAAACTCTTTCTTCAGCTTCGGGGTTTATTGACAAATATATTGTTGATGGAATTGTTAATCTTTTTGGAAGTTTAACAAAAGCTGGACATAAATTAGTAAAAATGTATCAGACTGGATTTGTTTCTGGTTACCTTTTTATGATAATGATTATGTTGGCTTTAATTTTATTAACCCAAGGTTATTGGGTGTCTTAAAGGAGAAAGATTATGTCTTTATTAAATTTAACATTGTTTTCATTTTGGAGTCAACCTTTAAATATTTTGATTTTCCTGCCTTTGCTCGGTGCTCTTATTGCATCTTTCACAAAAGGGGAGAAAAAATTAAGAATGGTAATGATAGGAACAAGTGTTGTTACCTTTGTTTGTTCTCTCTGGGTTTGGCGCTTATTTTCTTTAGAGCCTGCTGAAAAATTTATTGCCCAATTGGGAGAATCTTTTCCTGACCCTTTTGGTTTTAAGTTGGGATATTTAGCACCTTGGTTTCCTGAAATTGGGATGGGTAATGGTCCAGGTGTTTCTTGGTATCTAGGAATTGACGGAATTTCCTTGGCTTTGATAGTGTTAACTACTTTTGTTTCTATATCTGCTGCTATATCAAGTAATTCAATCAAAGAAAGATTACAACTTTATGTAATCCTTTTCCTCCTTTTGGAAACTTCTCTTTTGGGGGTTTTGGTTTCCAGAGACTTTTTCATGTTCTTTGTATTTTGGGAATTGATGTTGTTACCAATGTATTTTTTGATTGGTATATGGGGTGGAAAAAACAGAATTTATGCAGCTATAAAGCTTTTCCTGTATACCCTTGCAGGCTCTGTTGCTGTATTGATAGGTATACTTGTTATGTTTTGGGCATCTCCAGTAAGGTCTTTCGGAATATCTGAGTTAACTACTTTTTTTGCTAATAATATTCCTGTTAATGGTCCTGGGCTCGTTACACAAACATCTTTATTTTTGCTATTTTTCATTGGTTTTGGAATAAAAGTTCCTATAGTTCCTTTTCACACATGGCTTCCAGACGCTCATGTCCAAGCTCCAACTCCAATCTCTATGATGTTAGCCGCTGTCTTGTTGAAGATGGGAACATATGGTTTTATAAGAATTTTATTACCCGCAACAAATGGTGCTATACATGACACAAATGGGATAGCTGTTCCAATAATGGCAATCGTGGGAGTTGTTAGCATGATCTATGCGGCTTTAGCAGCAATGGCTCAAAAGGATTGGAAGAGTATGGTTGCTTATTCTTCTATTTCACATATGGGTTATCTAATCTTTGCTTTTTCTACGGCAAGTGAGATTGGTTTGTCTGCCGGTATGTTTATTATGGTTAGCCATGGTTTAATAAGTGCATGCATGTTCCATTTAGTTGGTGTTGTTTACGAGAGGACTCACAATAGAGACTTGATGGCCTATGGTGGTCTTGGAAGTATTGTTCCTACATATTTCACAATATGGATTTTTGTTGGAATGGCAAACCTTGGCCTTCCAGGTCTTTCGGGGTTTTGGGGAGAATTTATGGCTTTTGTTGCTGCTTTCAGTAAATTTGATTGGATAGTTTCTTCAGGACTTTTTGAGGGTATGAATTTCTTTAGAGTTTTAGCAGCTTTTGGTGTTGTAACTATCGTTATTACAGCAGCCTATATGTTGTTGATGATTCAAAGGATATTCATGGGTCCATTGAATGAGAAATGGAAAGATCTTAAAGATATGAAAAAATGGGAAGTTTGGGCTATAGCACCAGTTATGTTT
>CAYFJE010000057.1:0-7003 GCA_964343345.1 uncultured bacterium | reverse complement strand
ACATAGAGAGGTTGGCATCTTGAACATTCTTTTTTTCTATTCTTTTTTTAAACCAGATCAAGAAACGACTCTCTGGGCATGCCTTCTTTTCATTGGTGCAATTTTGGTTACACTATCAAAAGCTAGAAAAGGATCTGAGCTTTATATAAGGTCAATTCCTGGGTTAGATGCAGTAAATGAAGCAATTGGCAGAGCTACTGAGATGGGGAAGCCGATTCTTTTTTGTCCAGGTTTAAGTAGTGCTGCTGATGTTGCAACATTAGCAAGTTTGAATATTCTTGGGAGGGTTGCACAAAGAGTTGCTAATTATGAAAGTAGATTGATAGTCCCACATAGGGACCCTATTGTTATGAGTGTTGCAAAAGAAACTTTAAGAGATGCTTATTTACAAGCAGGAAAGCCCGAAATTCTAAATGAAGAAGATAACTTTTTTATAACGGAAGACCAGTTTGGCTACACTGCAGCAGTTAATGGAATTATGGTGAGAGAAAAACCAGCTACCATATTTTTACAAGGTATGTTTTATGCAGAATCTTTGTTGTTGGCCGAAACAGGAAATTCAATTGGGGCTATTCAGATTGCTGGTACGGATGCAATACATCAATTACCGTTTTTTATAACTTCATGTGATTACACTCTGATTGGAGAAGAGTTGTATGCTGCAGGAGCTTATCTTTCAAAATCACCTGATCTTATGTCTTCATTAAAAGCAGCAGATTTCCTCAAGGCTTTATTGTGCATTTTAATAGTCATTGGTTTGGTTATGACTTTTCTTGGCAATCCTTTAATTTTTGAGGTTTTTGGTAAATGAAAACTAAACTTCCTTTAGCTGTTGCTTTTTTAACTGGCATCTTTATGGCTTTTTCTTATTTTGTAGAAAGAGACAATGTTGATTGGGTGAGAATCATCTATGAAGAATTTAACCAGAATAATATAGTTATTGGTGTGTTTGTCTTGTATTTAGGAGTGGCGACACTCATGATTAAGCATGCTAAAAACATAAGAAATAAGAAATCTGATTCGATTTATTCTTGGATAGTGATAATTTCAGCTCTTTTAGTTTCTTATATAGGTTTGTTTCAGACTCAGGATGACAGCATAGGGACAAATGATAATTTCCAATGGATATTCAATAATTTTCAAGTTCCTCTTTCTGCAACAATGTTTTCTCTTTTGGCTTTTTTTGTTGCGAGTGCAGCTTACAGGGCTTTCAGGGCCAGGAATACTGAGGCCACTTTATTGCTGATTGCTGCTGCAATAGTCATGATAGGGAGAGTTCCTATTGGATCCGTTATTTCAGATGCTCTTAATCTAACTGGATCATTTTCATTGCCCGCAATAGCTGAATGGATTTTAGATATTCCAAACACTGCTGCAAAAAGAGCTATTACTATCGGGGTCGGTTTGGGAATGACTGCGACAGCAATAAAGATTATTTTTGGCATTGAAAGAACTTATATGGGGAGCGGAAAATGAACATTTGGGATAAATTATCCTCTATCGATAGAAGATGGGTTTTTCTTGCGATGGCTATTTTTGTAGCATGGCCAGTTTTAAAGCCTCTTGGATTGCCTGTAACCACAACAAAAGAAGTTGAAGATATCCATGCTTTTGTAGATCAGTTAGATGGAGAAAACCCTATTATCTTAGGTCTTGATTACGGTCCTTCTACAGCTCCTGAATTAACCCCTATGGCAAAGGCCGTTATAACACATGCTTTTTCAAAAGGAATTCCTGTTATAGGAGTGAGTTTAGCTCCAGATGCTCCTGGTGTTGCTAATGATATTATGAAGTGGTCAGAATCTGAACTTGGGGCTGTTCAAGGGAAGGATATAGCTTATCTTGGTTACAAAGTTGGAACACTTAATGTGATTCTCCAGATGGGACAAGGAATTTCAAAAGCTTTTCCAAAAGATTATTATGGTAAACCCACTGATGAATTGCCTATTATGAAGGGTATTTCAACTTTGAAAGATGCTGCTATTGTCATAGGCCTTGAGGCAACTGCAATTTCAGATCTTTGGATCCAGTATGCTGGAGATCAAATGGGTGTACCTGTTGGAATAGGCATGACTGCAGTTTCTGCTCCTGAAGCTTATGTTTTTTATCAGTCAGGTCAGATAGTTGGTTTGATGGGGGGAATGAAAGGCGGTGCTGAATATGAGTTACTCGTTGATGCCCCTGGTTCTGCTGTTCAGGGGATGGACGCTCAGTCTTTAGGCCATATTGTTATTATCGTTTTCATCATTTTAGGAAATTTGGGTTACTTTCTTGGACAAAAAGGGCAAGATGTTTCTAGGTTAGAGACTTTAAGAGAGGACAAGAAATGATTTTTAATTTAATTGCTCCGTTGAATACTTCTGAAGGTTTTGGTATCTGGATTGCTGCACTTTTAACTTTATGTATTTTTTCCTTCCTTTATAAGGATAATCCTTTTTACAAGTTTGCTGAACATTTATTTGTGGGTGTTTCTACTGGTTATTACATATCCATTTATTACTGGAATACCTTGAAGCCAAACATGATTGATGAATTGAACAAAGGTTTTACAGCAATTCGAGAAGGAAACATCCAAAAAGCTTTTGGTCTTGATGAGAGTGGTGCCATTATTGCTGAACCACATCTAAGAATGATAATCCCTTTGCTTCTTGGTGTTTTTATTTTCCTTATTTTCATCTCAAGGAAACATGCATGGCTTTCAAGGATATCTTTTGCTTGGTATATAGGCGTTGCAAGCGGTATCGCTATTCCTGCCTCAATGGCTACAAGAGTCTTGATTCAGGCACAGGGATCAGTCAGAGATTTTTGTATCTTTAATGCTAATTGTGCCAATGCATCTGGTTTAGATTCACAAGTTGCAACTACACCACTTTGGATTAATTCCGCTTTATTGTTAATAGGAACACTTTGTGCTTTAGCTTATTTTTTCTTCAGCCTTCCTTCAAAAGGTGTTTTGAAAGCCATGAATAAGGTTGGTATATACTTTTTAATGATATCTTTCGGTGCATCTTTTGGTTATACGGTTATGGCCCGTATCAGCCTTCTGATAGGAAGATTTCAATTCCTTTTTTATGATTGGCTTGGTATAAACATTTAAATGATTTTTAATTCTTTAAATTTAATTCTTAAGATTCAGATAAAAGAGGGTGTAGGCCCAGTTTTTCTTGTCTTAGCTCTTTTTGTTTGTGCTCTTTTTTTCTTTTTAGATAAAGCAAGAAAGGGTGCAACTTTCAAGATTAGAAAAATTGCTGGGCTTGATGCGGTCAATGAAGCGATAGGAAGAGCTACCGAAATGGGGAAATCAATCCTTTATACAACAGGGCTTGAGACTGCAAGTCATATAGCAACAATTGCTTCATTAACCATTTTGTCTAGAGTTGCAAAAAGAGCTGCAAGGTATGGGACAAGATTACAAGTCCCTTCTTTTGATCCAATTGTTATGACTTTAAGTCAAGAAATAGTGAGAGAATCTTATTTGGAAGAGGGAATGATCGACAGCTATAGAGGAGATGATATTTTTTATCTCACCCAAGAGCAATTTGCATATACTGCAGCTGTCGAAGGTGTTTTAGTCAGAGAAAAACCTGCAACTGTTTTTTTGATGGGTTATTTTTATGCAGAATCTTTGTTGTTGGCTGAAACAGGAAATTCAATTGGGGCTATCCAGATTGCTGGTACGGATGCAGTTACTCAACTTCCATTTTTTATTGTTTCTTGTGATTACACATTGATTGGTGAGGAACTGTATGCAGCAAGTGCTTATTTGTCAGAAGACTCAAATATTATTTCATCTTTGAAAGCACAGGATTTCGGAAAAGCTTTATTGTGGATATTCTTGTTTTTCGGCAGTATTTTTACTTTTGCTGGATCTACTGAATTTCTTTCAATGTTGGGGGATTTAGGTTGAGTAATAGAGGTCCACTTTTGGTGGCATTCGTTTGTGGGATGCTAATGATGGCTGAATTTTTTCTTGAATGGTCTTTTTTGAACAGTTTTGCCGAATGGGTTCAAAAATATTACATAATTATTGCTGCATTCGCAATTGTTTTAGGGGTTGCAAGTTTGTTTAAACTTCATTTAGGAAAACTTAAAAGAAAAGAAGATGGTTGGAGATATTCTCTTGTTACATTTTTTGGATTTTTTGCCATGATTATTACAGGCTTTTTTATGGCAGATGGGGATTTGGTCGGAACTAAGCATCCATGGAATGCCTGGTTGTATAACAATGTTCAGCTTCCGCTTGGAGCGACAATGTTTTCTCTTTTGGCTTTTTTTATCGCAAGTGCAGCTTATAGGGCATTTAGAGCAAGGTCTTTAGAAGCAACTCTTTTACTTGTTGCGGCGTGCTTGGTTATGCTTGGTCAAGTCCCAATTCTTACGGGAGGAGTTTTTGACAACCTTCCTGAAATTAAACAATGGATATTGGATATCCCAAACATGGCTAGTAAAAGAGCAATCATGATTGGTGTTGGTTTAGGGATGATGTCAACAGCATTAAAAATCATCTTCGGTATAGAAAAGACATATCTAGGCGGAAGTGACGAATGAACATTTGGGACAAATTGCAATCAATAGATAGACGTTGGATTTTCTTGGTTATGTTTATCGTGATTATTATTCCACTTATGAATCCAAAAAGTTTGGATATAAATGTAAGTGAACCAACGAGAAAAGCCTTTCAGAGAATTGAAGATGTTCCAAGTGATAGCAATGTTCTTATATCTTGGGATTTTGATCCAGGCAGTCAGGCAGAATTGCTTCCAACTGCTAAAGCGATGTTGCATCAGTTGTTTAAAAAAGATGTAAATATCGTTGTTATAACCCTATGGCCTGCTGCTCCAACTTTGGCAGATACAACCCTTAACGAGATCTCATCTATCTACAACAAGGAAGAGGGAGTGGATTGGGTAAATCTTGGTTTCAAACCCGGATTAGATATTGTTGTTAAGAGTATGGGCTCAGATATTTATGAAATATTTCCTGCAGATGACAAGGGACGAAGGGTTGAGAGTATCCCTTTGATGAAAAATATAAGAAATTATGATGATTTTAATTTGGTCATTGATTTGAGTGCTGGATCAAGTGTTGATTTTTATGTTGAACAGGCTAATGGTAGGTACGGTGCAGATCTTGTAGCTGCAGCAACAGGAGTAATGATTGGTGATTTCTATCCTTATCTAGAAGCCAATCAATTACAAGGTTTGGTTGGTGCTCTTGTTGGTGCTGCTGAGTATGAGAAACTTATGGAACAGTCTTATGGTTTGGAACCTGATAAAGCAACCGCTGGAATGCAAGCTCAAGCAAAAGCACATATGGCAATAATAATTTTTATCATCCTTGGTAACATTGGTTTTTTTGCAAAAAGAAAAAAATCTTCACCAAAATTGGAGAGTTTGAATAAATGATCTTGAACCTTCTTGTTGCAAACCCTTTAACCTCAGATGGTATTGGAGTTTGGATTGCTGCTATATTGACAATAGCAATTTTTTCTTTCCTTTATAAAGACAATCCTTTATTCAAGTTCGCTGAACATCTTTATGTCGGGATTGGTGCTGGTTACATTGTTGTAGTGGCTTGGCATAACGACATTGCAACAAATGTTATACAACCAATGAAAGACGGAATGATTGCTGTTCAAAACAATGATCCAAGTGGTTGGGTAAACATAATCAATCCAATTATGGCTTGTGTTATCGGAGCTTTTCTTTTCTTTCCTGTCATAGCTCCAAAATTTAGATGGCTTACAAAATATGCATTCGCTTTCATATTAGGAACTTTTTCTGGAATAAAGGTGGCTCCTGTCATCAAAGAGAGATTAATCACTCAACTTTCTTCGACACTTGACCGTATTTGTGCAGTTTCTAGCGAATGTTCAGCGCAGGTCGCATCGATAACACACACACCTGAGCCATCAGCTTTATTCAATGCTGTTTTTATCCTTTTAGGTGTTTTGTGTGGTTTGGTTTATTTTTTCTTTTCACTAGAGCACAAAGGTGGAATCAAAATCATAGCTAAGACCGGAATATTTATCTTGATGATTGGCTTTGGTGCAAGTTTTGGCTTAACAGTCATGGGTCGTGTTTCTTTATTGATTGATAGGATTCAATTTCTTTTAGGCAATTGGCTAGGTTTGATTGGCTAATTCTATAAATCAATGATTGAAGAACAAATTTCTATACCGTTAAAAAACTCCAATGAGGCTTTAAGAATTTTGGGTATTGGCGACAGGAATGCTAAAGAATTGAAAAAAAAGTTTGGTGTTAGATTGTCTTTTGATAACAATGAATTGCTTATTCAAGGAAATACTTTTAATACAGAGTTGGTTAAAACACGTTTGAACAAGGTTGTTTCTAAAATCAGGGAAAAAGACAATTTGAATCCAGGGATTGTTGAGGGAATACTTATTGGTGGGAAATTTAATGTACAAAATTTTGAAATCAATGGGGAAGTTATTGAACCGAAAAGCAGCGGCCAGGCACTTTTGATAAAAAAAATTCTTGAAAAACCTCTCGTTTTAGTTTCAGGTCCTGCTGGTACCGGAAAAACATTTCTTACAGTCGCATGTGCTTGCAAATTGCTCCAAGACAAAATGATTGAAAGGATAATATTGTGTCGCCCTGTTGTTGAAGCAGGGGAGAATTTAGGATTTTTACCAGGAGATATTGATTCAAAGGTTTTTCCTTACTTTAGGCCTTTGCATGATTCTCTTGTTAAACTTTTAGGTTTTCCTGCAACTAAAAGGATGTTTGATTCTGGAGTAATAGAAATGGCTCCTTTAGCTTACATGAGAGGCAGAACATTAGAAAATTCTTTTTTGATACTGGATGAAGCTCAAAACACAACAACTTCTCAGATGAAAATGTTTTTGACACGAATGGGAAAAGGTTCAAAAAGTGTTGTCACTGGAGATCCAACTCAATGCGACCTTCCTAAAAAAAGAAAAAACGGCTTGAACTATTCTTTGAAAAATTTGTCAAAAATAAAAGATGTAGGTATGGTCGAA
>CAYFJE010000056.1:0-7109 GCA_964343345.1 uncultured bacterium | reverse complement strand
CAATGGGAGTGGCATTTTCAACATCTGAAATGGACCATAATACAAAACTTCAAAGTATGAGAGGAAACAATATGCATTTTTCTCGCAATGTGACTCCTCACGAGTTGATCCCCGGACACCATCTTCAAAGTTTCATAGCAGCAAGAAAAAATTCTCACAGAAGAATGTTTTACACCCCTTTTTATGTGGAAGGCTGGGCACTATATTGGGAATTCAGGTATTTTGACTTAGGTTGGGCAAACAGTCCAGAAGACAAGATGGGAATGTTGTTTTGGAGAATGCATCGTGCCGCTAGGATCATAGTCACAATTAAGTATCATCTTAATCAAATGAACCCTGAGGAAATGATTGATTTTCTTGTGAGGGAGGTTGGACATGAAAGGAATAATGCTGTAAGCGAAGTCAGAAGATATATTGATGGCAGTTACGGGCCTTTGTATCAGTGCGGCTACATGTTAGGAGGCATTCAAATTAGAGGGTTGCACAACTCTCTTGTTGTTGAAGGAGGGATGAGCGAGAGGGATTTTCATGACTCTGTCCTCTCGCAGAATTCCATACCAATCGAGATGGTAAGAGCTTCACTTTCAGAAGTTAACCTTGATAAAGAATATATACCAAAATGGCGATTTTATGAGTAGGAGGAATTATGAAAAATCCAATTGTTAGCTTGTCAATATTTCTATTTGCAATGTGGCTTCATGTTTACGGATATGCACAAATCGAAGAGGGCGGTCCTTGGTGGAATTTCTTTTCAATAGTTGTTGCTTTATGGGCAGCAACATGGCTTTTAGTTTCAAAAGGTTGGAATAGTTTGTCAAATAGAAAAATATCAATGCTTGAAATTCTGACAAGAGGGGTTTTAGCAATTGTTTTTGTGAAGCATGGGATAGGGAAAGTTCTTGCTGGACCTTCTGGCGATATTTTCATGTTCGTTGTTGGTTTGATCGAGGTTGGAGGAGCTTTAGTTATGATTGCAGGTCCAAGAAAATTGAGAATGTGGGGGGCTTTGGGGATTATGGCCATCATGCTTGGAGCAATTTTCAAAGTTCATTTCAATGCTGGTTACTCAATGGGGGGAGGCTGGGAATACCAATTTTTACTATTCGCTCTTTCTTGGGCAATCTATGTTTCTTCTGGAGGTTGGTGTCCTCTTTCCAATATTGCAAAAAAAATTTATTCTAGAAACAATGGTTGTTCTTGTGAAAATAGTGAAGGTTGTTGTTCTAAATAGATTATGGTTTCTGAAAAATTTATAAACGATATAAAGAAGTTCAACTCAATGTACAAGCTAGAAATGCCCTCCAAGCCAAATTTACGTGAATTAAAAACCTTAAAAGGGTTTCAGGACATTATTGCTGAGGAAGTCGAGGAAGCAGAAGATATTTTTAAAATGTATGGAAGTTTAAAAGATTCAAAAAATATTTCAGATGAAGAAAAACTTGAGATATTAACAGCAGTGTCTGACTGGCTTGGCGATATTGTAGTTTACTGTTTCACACAGGCTCAAAGTTGGGGTCTCCCAATGAAGGATATATTGAAGGTTATCATGGAGTCAAATTTTTCAAAACTAGACGAAAATGGTAATCCAATTTACGACGATAGGGGTAAGGTTTTGAAGGGGCCTGATTATTGGAAGCCTGAGCCAAAAATTAAAGAAATCCTCAAGAAAAAAATAGAAGAATAAACATTGAAAACCAATCCTTTTATTGTAGTTTTAGGGATAATGCAGGATGGGGGATACCCTCACATTGGTGTAAGTGAGAAAAAACAAAAAAAACATTTCAAAGATTCCAAAATAAAAGAAAAAATTTCTTGTTTAGGTGTTGTTGACCCAATGGAACAGCAATGCTTTCTCATAGATGCAACACCGCATATGCCATATCAACTCGATAAGGTTTTGGATTCATCAAAAAGTTCACTTTCTGGAATTCTTGTAACACATACACATTGGGGTCATATAGGAGGTTTTGGCTGGTTGAGCAGAGAAGGTTATAACTATGGGGGATTTGATATTTTTTCAAGTTCGAAGAATCTTAAAATAATTCAGAATTATTTCAAATTATTTGAATTCAAGAAAAACATATCTTTCAAGGCAATCGAAGACAAAGCCGATTTGAAGTTGAGTAAAAATATAAGAATAAAAGCAATCAGTGTTCCGCATAGAGCTAAAGGGGACACTTTCGGTTATCTAGTATCTGGAGAGAAATCAATTGGGTATTTCCCGGATTGCGACAATATCGAAGATTGGAAAAGTCGTTTTTTGAAAATTTTAAGAGAGGTGGATGTTCTTTACCTGGACGGAACTTTTTGGGATGATTCAGAAATTCAAAACAGAAATTTAAAATCAATTCCTCATCCTTTGGTAAAAAACCTGATTGAAGAATTTGAATTCCTCGGCCAAGAAACGAGAAAAAAGGTCAAATTTATACACATGAATCACACAAACCCCTTGCTCGACGAGGAAAGCCTAGAACACAAACGTCTTAAAAAGTCCGGATTTGACATCGCCGTTGAAGGGGATGTTGTTTTTTTATGACCACCAACCTTGTTGAAGAAAGTCGGAAGTTTTCACAAGATTTAAATGAATTAATTTTCCAAAAGGATTTAACGATCTATAACCCAATCGAATATGCAGCTAAGTCTCATGAGTTTTATTTGAAAAAATATGGGCAACCTAAAAAAAAGATATTATTTATGGGGATGAATCCAGGCCCTTGGGGAATGGTTCAGACCGGAGTGCCTTTTGGAGCTGTTGGCTCTGTTAAAGATTTTTTAAAAATCAATCAAACAATAAACATACCAAAAAATCAACATCCAAAACGACCAGTTGAAGGGTTCTCCTGTAAGAGACAGGAAGTTTCTGGGTCGAGATTATGGTCCTGGGTTGAGGAGGAATGGGGAACTCCTGACAATTTTTTTTCTGATTGTTTCGTTCACAATTATTGCCCTTTGGCATTTTTTGATCTTGGTGGTAAAAATTTCACACCAGAAAAATTAAACATAGTCGAAAGGATTGCGCTTGAAGATATTTGTGATAATTTTTTGTCTAAGATAGTTGATTTTTTTGATTGTGAATGGATTATCGGAATTGGAAATTATGCTGAATCAAAAGCTAAAAGAGTATTTGAAAAACAAGATGTTAAGGTTGGAAAAATCCTTCACCCTTCTCCAGCAAGCCCGCTTGCCAATAAAGGTTGGGCAGGTTTTGTTAAAGCCCAGATGATTTCGTATGGATTAATTTAAGGGCTGATTCTTTCTGCTGACCAAGAATAGCGATATTCTTTTTCATCTAAGAATTTCCATTTGCCAAACATAAACTTTCCATCGCGGCTTAAAGAAAAGCGAACTTCTCCTGAGTTTGGATTTGTAGAATCGTTTTTCCATTCTGCTTCAAGTATCATTTCTCCATTTTTTCTTTTAGTTTTACCGACGAAAGTTCCAACTTTTAGCCCAGTTTCTGGATCTTTATAAAACCCTTCATAGTAAGTTTCCCCTTTCCTCTTTACTCTTTTGATATGCATCAAACCATAAGAAGAGTCCCATTCTCCCTCAAATTTTGCGGTGAAAATGTTTCTATAAATAGAAGAATTGAAAATTTTTCTTTCTATTGTATTTTTTGGATTTTTTAAAACACTGAGGTTGAAGGAGTGTTTGAGTTTATCTTCTCCATTTACATCCTTGACCCCGAGTGTTATTTTTGGGTCTTCTTGACTCCAGTCAATTTCAACAGTTCCAAAATTTTTATCAAGGAATGGTTTTTTGATTCTGTTCCAGTTTGGTGCAACACCACTCCAGACATTCGTCAATCCACTCGATGTTAGGTCATAAAGGGGATAAAGCCCTTCTTCTTCAACCATCGACAATTCGGCCCAATGTGTGTCTCCACTCAAAAAGATAACACCCTCAGCTTTTGTCTTTTTAATTAACTGAATCATCTTTTCTCTTTCAAGAGGCATATTTGCCCAGGCTTCCCATCCATTGAATTCGACTAGAAATTGGGTACTCATTCCGAAAATCCTGATTTCTGCAGGAATTTTTAGTTGTTCCTCAAGCCATTCCCATTGTTCATCACCAAGCATTGTGTCAGTTTGTTTTACTGTCGGTATATACGAACCCATATGTCTTCGAGACATTCGTTCATTTCTCTCTGCCGAAGAAAGTTTAGTTCGAAAGGTTCTTACATCAAGAAGGATGATCTGAACCCTTTTATCTTCTTCCCCAAAAAGATATGAATGATAAATTCCAGGATGATCCCACCTTGTCGATGTTTTAGGTTCTTCAAAGAAATTCAGCATTACCGTTTTAGATTCTTCTTTTTTTGGATACTCAAGGCCTCCGTCATTTATTCCGTAATCGTGATCATCCCATGTTGCAAGAACAAGCGAATTTTCCTTCAATTGCTGATATCCGGTTTTTTCTCCCAGTTTTTCATATTGCTTTTGAAGATGATTCATATCTTCCGTATCTCCATAAATGTTGTCACCAAGAAACATGAAAATATCAGGGTCCCAGGAATTAACAGCTGACCAGATTACTTGTTCCATATTTTGATTAGCACAAGATCCGAAAGCAATTTTCGTTATTATTTTTTTATCCACTTCCTCTGTTTTTATATTTGGAAAAGTTGAAAAAGAAATCAAGAAAATGAGCAATAAATAACTTTTAAACATGTTGTTTATTTTAAGTTAAAAAAATACTTCAATTTCAAGGAAACTATTTCTATTTTTTTCAAGTATAAGAATTTAGTTACCCTTTAGGGTAACACGCCCTCATATCCTTGGATGTTGTGGGTGATTATGTATTTAGGAGGTATATATATGTCTTTAGATAAACTAAAAACTTTAGCACAGACTGCCTTATTTATAGTTTTGGCAATCGGAATGTGGAAAGTGCTTGATGCATCAGCAAATTACATCATGAGCGCAGACGCAATGACAGGTCAGGTTGATGGTATCCTTGTGGAATATCGAACAGCCGTTGGCGATGTTGGAGATAAGTTAAGCCAAATGATGGATGCACAGATAGAGGTTGTTGGTGCTATTGAACAAAGTGTTTCAGCATCTACTTCATTAATTGAGCAGAGCAAGGACAGGATTACTTGGGCGGCAAACATGTCCGAAAACCTTTTTCCTGCAGAAGCACAAGCAAATATCGGCTCGTTGCTGAGAATGGCTGTTGCAGCTCTTTCTGATGCAATTTCTTACCTTGTGGATAATCCAGACGATGTCAACGGTGCATTGGAAGGATTGTTTGCTGCTTGGAGGGAAGCGGCACCTATGAACACAATGGCTCAAGATTTGCAGAGTGCTGTAGATAGTTGGATGGGTACAACTATCGATCAAGTAGAGACTCTTAACGAGTAGTTCTACTAACATTTTTCGTTAAAAGGGAGGGAAACCTCCCTTTTTAACATTTTCTTTTTTTAAATCCTGTTTTTTTTAAATGCTAGAATTATTCTTGAATGAATCCTTTAAGAATTTTAGTGATGGGCTTGCCTGGTTCTGGGAAAACCTATTTTTCTGAAAGGCTTAAAGAAAAGTTGGGTTGTGCTCATTTCAATGCCGATAAAATCAGAGAAATGTCGAATGATTGGGATTTTTCTAACGAAGGAAGGGAAAGGCAGTCAAAAAGGATGAAAACATACAGCATGTTTGAAAAACAAAATGGCAGAACATCTATATGTGATTTTATTTGCCCAACAAAAAGCACGAGATCTTGTTTCAATGCTGATTATGTTATTTGGATAAACACAATCAGCAAAGGGAGGTATCAAGATACCAATAAAATATTTGAACCACCATCTAAGGTTGATTATTTAATTACAGAAAAAAATGCAGAAAAACATATCAGTAAAATAGTGAAAATTTTAAATGAGTTTTGATTGGAAAAAACCAACAGTAGAAATGCTTGGCAGATGGCAGCCATGGCATAAAGGTCATCAAGAGTTGTTCAAACGTTGTTATGCAATTACAGGACAGGTTTTGATAATGGTTCGCAGGGTCCCAAGAGACAAAGAGGCGAATGAACGAATACCAGGACAAAATGATAACCCCTTCAATTTTGAAGAAGTTTGCAAAGGTATTGTCGAGGGTTTAAGCAAGGATAATTTTAAAGACGGAGAAGATTACATAATAATGGAAGTTCCAAACATTGTTGACATTTCTTATGGTCGTGGAGTTGGTTATACTTTTACAGAACATAACCTTGGCGAAGATATTCATTTGATTAGCGCTACTAATATCAGAAAATCAATGAGAGAAAAGGGAGAGTTTTGAAATATTTTATAATCAGTCGGCCAAAATCAGGTATTTCGTCTTTTTAAGACCTGAAAGGATTCTTGGATGATAAGTATTGCAAGAATAAAAATACCAAAACCTACAAGTAGAGGTTCCCATTGTTTTGCAGTATAGAAGTTTTTTAGATTGATGATCATTGCCCAGATTGTCATCGAGAAGAGAAACATCATAGGCCAATAAGTTAACCAAGTTGGTTTTTTTGATTTAGCTAACCAGACAGTTATGACAAGCAAGGCTAAACCTCCAAGAAGTTGATTGGTTGTTCCAAAAAGAGACCAAAGGGTTAATCCTGCAGGTTTTCCTCCAATTTTCATGAATGCAAAAAATGCTATTGAAACAACAGCAAAAAATCCTGAAATATATTTGTTTTCCAGTTTTTTAACATGGAATGACTTTCCAATCTCTTCAACGTTGTATCGTAGAAGCCTTGTTGCACTGTCAAGCGTTGTCATTGCAAAAGCTATCGTCACGACGGCGACAAATGTTTGAGAGAAAGTTACATCTAGCCCTATTCCCGAAATCATATTTCCGCCTCCGACAATAAAAGAGGAAAGAGCACCTCCTTCTATAGAATCCCATGCTGTGTAGTTTTTATTCCAAAAATCTTGACCAACTCCTGAAGTACAAGCCAATATAACCAGAACAGCAAAAGCTCCCTCAAGAAGCATCGCTCCATAACCCAACATTTGACTATCAGTTCTTTTTTCAAGTTGACGAACTGTTGTTCCACTTGAAACGAGGCAGTGGAAACCAGAAACAGCTCCACATGCTATCGTTATAAATAAGAATGGGAACATTGACGGAGCTCCTTCA
>CAYFJE010000055.1:0-7266 GCA_964343345.1 uncultured bacterium | reverse complement strand
CTCAAGGCATGAAGTGCCTCTTTTGAAGAGTCTTTTTCACTTGTTAAACCAACTATTCCACACATATTGAATAAATAATTATTTAAAATCTATGTTAATCCTAATGAAAAAACTAAATAAGGGCATCTTTCTGGTATCCGCTTTGGCTGTCTTCCTTTTCGGAGCCATCTACTGGTTCAACACCTCTCAATTCATGCAAAGGGGAACATTGCTCAACGAGATTTACGTGAATGGGCCGGATTCAGAGGAATATTCTCTCTTGGAGACAGGAGGAAAAGAGAAATTTGTGATAGTCCTTTTTAAGGATGAGTCAATGTGGGACCAGATCAAGTCAGCAACTTCTTCTTTTGAGGAAGATGTTTACTACATAAGGCGCGAAAGTGTTGGGACAGATGAGTATTATGGAGATGTGAAGAGGATGGGGACAAACAACCTTTTTCCAGCAATAATTCCTGCTTTCTATTATGTAAGTGATGGGATTGTTGTTGATGTGACATACGGTTTTCCAGAATACATCGAAAAAGAATTAGAAACATTCTTTATGAATTAAACTTTCAATTATGGACAACAAAGAACTAACGAATATTTATAAAGAGAATATCTCCGAAGGTTTTTTCAACCTTGTCTCTTTCTTGGGTTTTGATACTGAAGAGATGAGCGGAAGTGGTTGTGAGGTCAAGACAGCTGACGGAAGGGTCCTTCTTGATTTTCTAGGTTCTTTCGGTGCGTTAAATCATGGGCACCTTCATCCAAAGGTTGTAAATGCCGTCAAAGAAAGACTTGGATCAATGGGCCTTTCAAGCAAGGTTTTATTAAATGGTGACCAAGCTAGATTGGCAAAGAAACTTGCTGATTTGACACCTGGAGATTTATGTTATTCGTTTTTCTCAAATTCGGGTACGGAAGCTGTTGAAGCAGCGATAAAGTTTGCAAAAGCGAGAACTGGTAGGCAGGGAATCGTACACACCAAAGGTTCGTATCATGGAAAAAGCCTCGGATCTCTTTCTGCCGCAGGAAGAGAATCCTTCAGAAAGCCATTTGAACCACTTCTACCTTCATTCAGCTCAATTGATTTTGATGATGTTGATGTTTTGAAGAAGGCTATGGATTCAAAGCCGGCTGCATTCATTGTTGAGCCTGTACAGGGAGAAGCTGGTGTCAGGGTTCCAAGTAAGGGTTACATGAGTGCGGCAAGGGAAATCACTGAAGATGCAGGTGTATTGCTTATAGCCGATGAAGTTCAGACTGGGATTGGAAGAACTGGCAAACTTTTTGCATGTGAACATGATGGCATTCAGCCGGACATACTTTGCTTGGCAAAATCACTTGGTGGCGGAATAATGCCAATTGGAGCAACTGTTGCAACAAAAGATGTTTGGGAGTTGTTCGAAGGGAATCCTCTTTTGCACTCTTCAACTTTTGGAGGAAATCATCTTGCTTGCTGTGCAGCAATTGCAGCTCTGGATTCTGCTGTAGAGGAAGATTTTTCTGGAAATGCTGAAAAAATGGGGGATAGAGTTATCAATGGCTTGAAGGCAATCGATTCTCCGCTTATGCTTGACATAAGAGGTCAGGGTTTGCTTATAGGTGTCCAGTTCAAGAACAGTGATGTGACGAGCATCATCATGAGCGCTTTAGCCAATGACGGCATCATGGTCGCTTATACATTGAACAATCCTGAGGTAATCAGGCTTGAACCTCCTTTGGTTGTCACACAAGATCAGGTTGATAGATTTTTAGAATGTTTTGAGAAAGCTCTTAAGGGGACAGAGGATCTTCTTGCTCAATTAGAGTGATGCATGCTGACATCTCAAATATAAAAATCAATTTCACTTTGGATATTCTGGGCTTAAAAGATGATGGGTATCATGAGATAGATAGTCTTTTCTTTCAGGTTGGTTATGGTGATGAGGTTGTTTTTGACAAAGAAAGCCCAAAGCCGCTTGAGGTTTCGGGTTTTAAGGTCCCTGAAGATGAATCTAATTTAGTTTGGAAAGCCCATGAATTGTTTTGTGATTTTTTCAAGATAAAAAAAGAGGGGGGATTTAAGCTGGATAAGAAAATCCCTCCCGGTTCAGGTTTTGGATCAGGCTCATCTAATGTTTGGAGTGTTTTCAAGATTCTTTCAAAATGTTATGGATTGAATCCAAACGAGAAACAGATCAAAGAGATGTCAATGGAACTTGGAAGTGATGTTTTTTATTTTTCAAAAGGTGGTTTTTGTAGGGTTAGGGGGGTTGGTGAGATTATTGAAAAAATAGATGTTGGAACTGTTGATTTGAATGTTGTTTTTGGAACTGTCGATGATGCTGTTTTAACGAAAGATGCGTATGGTTGGTGGGATAAATCTTCTTTCTCTTCCAGAAAAAATACAGCATATTTCTTGGAAAATTACTCATTTGAAAAAGATTTTTCAAATTCAAGGAATGATTTTGAAGAAGTTGTGCTGCAAAAAAGAGAAAAGATGAATTCCTTTTTGACTTTATGCAAGAAAGACGGTATTTTTTGCTCAATGACGGGTTCTGGAAATGGTATATTTACAATCTGTAAAAATAAGGATGAGTTGATTGATTCAATAAAGCTTTTTGAAAAACACTGTAATTATGGCCCTAATGTTGGTAGGTTGATAGTATGAACTGGAAGGTTATTTTATTTGCAGGAGGAAAGTGCAAAAAGGCTTTAAGAAATTCCTCGGGTGTTGATTACAGGGCATTAATCAAACTTCAGTCTAAACCAATCATTTTGCCTGCTTTGAAATCCTTCATGGAATCTTCAGATGTTGATGAAATTAGTATTTATGCCCCTGATGGTTTGGAAAAATCATTGAAGCCATTTTTAGGTAATGACATTAAAAAAATTAACTTCTTGAAACTGCACAAAGAAGGATTATCTTCACAGGTGAAAGACGCAATAAGTAAATATAAAAAAGATGACAATCTTGTATTGGCGGCTGCTGACTTGCCGTTGGCAACATCTTCTGCAATTGCATCTCTTCTTAAATCTGCAGAAAGTCTTCCAGGAATTGTTTATCCGCTAATCCCTAAGAGTGCTTTGGATTTGAATCTTGTTAAAAATAGAACTTACCTAAAAACATCTGATGGTCAGTTTACTGGTGGAAACGTCATCGTGGGAAAAATTCATGAGTTTGAAAGAGTTGTTGATTTTTTGGATAACCTTATTGAAAACAGAAAAAACCCAATTGCTCTTGCGAAGATGATAGGGATCGGTTTTGTTGTCGGTATAGTTTTTGGAAAAAAATCTCTTGAAAATATTTCCATGGAGATAAAAAATCGGCTAAAAATAAATTTAACCTTTTATCAAACGAATGCATTTGGTTTGGGTGTTGATCTGGACAAACTTTCTGACTATCTTGTTTTTCAGGAGTTTTTCGACGAAAGTTAAGAGTTTTTGTATTTTTCAATAGTTGGTATTGGATTGATTTCTGTATCTAAACCTTCTGCAATAGCAGTTGCAAAATAATCACCTAAAATACAAAGTTGAACCGGATGTATTTGTGGTAGGAATATTGTTTCTTTTTCTTCAAAAGTTTTCAAGAGTTTTTTGTTTTCATCTCTAGTTGATGCAGCATCGATGAGGATTATTCCTGTTTTGAAGAGTTTTCCGCCAATTCCTTCAATCTGATTGTGAGCTGCTTCTGGAATTATTCCAAACCCTGCTGGAATCTTGGCATCTTCCTGAATCATTCCGGTCCACCTTCTTGCTATGGGATCGCATTTTTCAGGAACAAGCATCCATGGAAGTATTTTTTCTTTACCCCAAATTAAGCCTTTGTCAGTGATTTCTTTTACGGTTTCTTCTTTTGGTTCTTCCCCGTCCCAAAACATTTTCCCTTGTCCTGTCAATCCGTCAAGTATCCCAAGAGATTCATAAAGGGATCTTCTCGGCGGCCCTGGATGAGATATTTTTATTGTTCTTGGACACAATTCAGCAAGTTTCCCTCCAGTTGTTATTCCAAAACTTGTTAATGATGCAATTTTGAGCCAGCTAAGGGTTTCCTTTGTGTTTCCCGAATAAGAGCAAAGTATAAGGTTCGCCCATCCTTCCGCATTACTCAAAAAAGTTTTTGGCTTGTATTTCCCGTTTACCTTCTCGTTGAATTTTTCTATTTCATAATAATCATTTATTGAATGTATCTTTTTGTTTTTTGGCGTGAATGTTGCAAGGATTGATCCGGCTATTCCAGATCCCCCCATCCCAGCTATTAGAACCGGTTTGTTTGAAGTTGTTGAAAATGCGTTTTTTCTTCCCGATTCAAAACCCCTTAGGTAATCTTCTTTTGGGGTGAATCCCTCTTTCCATTTTTTAAGAATTGACATTAGACAACAATATTAACTATTTTTTCCTTTATAACAATTATCTTTTTCGGCTTCCTTCCGTCAAGGAAGTTGATGACGTTTTTTTCTTTCAAGGACATTCTTTCCAGAAGTTCTTGATTCGATGCATCTGTTTTTGAGACTTGTATTTTTGATCTGAGTTTTCCATTTACCATAATCGGAATTTCAAGAAGGTCATCGATTGCCTTTTTAGGATCGCCTTTTGGCCAGCCTGCTTGACACGCGAATTTTTCATTTCCATGTATTAGGTTTATTTCTTCACACATATGTGGAGCAAAAGGTGTTAAGACCCTTAAGAAACAGTTCTTGTCTTTTTCGGAAACACCATTTTCCTCTAAGTTTTTAAGGTAGATCATTAATGAGGATATACATGTGTTGAGGGAGAATTTTTCAAGATCTTCGGTGACTTTGATTATCATTTTATGTCTAGCATTCTCGTTTGGAT
Organism: uncultured bacterium; assembly: GCA_964343345.1. Lineage (GTDB taxonomy): Bacteria > UBP7 > UBA6624 > UBA6624 > UBA6624 > UBA6624. The sequence continues at coordinate 2,466 of CAYFJE010000055.1, read as the reverse complement.
CATCTAAAATTGTTTCAGCAAGAAGGATTTTCCAGGACCTGTTCAAGAATCTTTTGACACCTGATATTCCATCAGTGTTCCAAGGAGCAGAACCTTCAAAAGGGCCCATGAACATTTCATACATTCTGAAAACATCGGAGCCATATTTTTCGATGACATCATCAGGGTTAACAACATTCCCCCTTGATTTGCTCATCTTTTGACCATCTGAACCTTGGATCATTCCCTGGTTGAGAAGTTTTTTGAAAGGCTCTTTTGTAGACACTGCACCTACGTCATAAAGAACTTTGTGCCAAAATCTTGCATAAAGGAGATGTAAGACTGCATGTTCTGCACCTCCAACATAAAGGTCAACTGGCATCCATTTTTTTTCTATCTCTTGGGAAACTAGATGATCTTCGTTTTTCGGATCGAGATATCTAAGATAATACCAACATGATCCAGCCCATTGGGGCATGGTGTTTGTTTCTCTCATCCCTCCTTTTGCTTTCAGCCATTCTCCTGCAAGAGCCAAAGGGCTTTGTCCATCTCCTGTTGGTTTTATTTTTTCAAGTTTAGGGAGTGTCAAAGGAAGATCTTCTTCTGGAACAGGTCCATTTTCAGTGTGAATTATCGGTATTGGCTCTCCCCAATATCTCTGCCTGCTGAAAAGCCAGTCTCTCAATTTGTATGAAATTGATTTTTTGCCAATACCTTTTTCTTCAATCCATTCATTCATCAAGTCAATTGCTTCATCAGTTTTAACATTTTGTTTTACAGGCGTTGATGATATTCCATGGTCTTCAAATGCTGATTTGTCAAAATCATGCTCAAAACTTTTCGAATGAACAACTTGCTGTATTGGGAGATCGTATTTTTTTGCGAAATCCCAATCCCGTTGATCATGTGCTGGAACAGCCATTATCGCTCCTGTTCCATAGTGTCCAAGAACATAGCTACTTATCCATATCTGCATATTTTTTCCTGTTAGAGGGTTTATTGCTAAAGCTCCAGTGTTGACCCCTGTTTTTTCATTGTTGGTTCCTGTCCTTTCAAGGTCGCTTAATTTAGAACATTCTTCTTGATATGCTTTGATTTCTTCCAGCATGGATTTTTTTGATATTTTTAATACAAGAGGATGTTCCGGTGCCAAAACCATATAGGTTGCTCCTGCCAAAGTGTCAGCTCTTGTGGTAAAAACCTCAATATTGTCATCATCTGCAGTTTTGAAGATAATATTTGCCCCTTCTGACCTTCCAATCCAGTTTCTTTGCATTTCTTTTATCGGTTCAGGCCAGTCAAGATCATCAAGATCATCCAGTAAGCGATCGGCATATTCAGTTATTTTTAGCATCCATTGTTTCATTGGCTTTCTTATTACCGGATGCCCTCCTATCTCTGAAACCCCATTTACAACTTCCTCGTTTGCAAGCACAGTTTTTAATTCAGGGCACCAATTGACAGGAATTTCTGCTTGATATGCTAGATCTTTTTCAAAAAGCCTCAAGAATATCCATTGAGTCCACTTGTAGTACTCTTCATCAGTGGTGTTTATTTCTCTTTCCCAGTCAAATCCCAGTCCAAGCATTTTGATTTGGGATTTGAATCTTTTTACATTCTTTTCAACAGCCTCTTTTGGATGTCGGCCAGTTTTTAGTGCAAATTGTTCTGCAGGCAGCCCAAAAGCATCCCATCCAAGTGGATGTAAGACATTGAAGCCACTCATCCTCAAGAATCTGCAGTATGTGTCAGTTGCCAAATAACCTTTGGGATGACCTACATGTAAACCATCTCCAGATGGGTAAGGGAACATATCTAGGATATATTTTTTTGGCTTTTTATCATCATCTGCAGTTTTGAAGACATTTGCTTTTTCCCATGTATTTTGCCAAAACGAATCTCTGTTCTGGAATGGATATTCTTCTTTATTCCTCATCTGGGCTTGTAAGAATTTTTATTTTTATTTTCCTTTCTCCATTTATTGATTCAGACCAAGGAGCTTCTATTTTTTTCTCTGTACTTAATTCGCTTGTGAAAAGTTCATTTGAATCTAAATTTTTTTGAATTTTTATTTTTCCAGAAAACTCAAAATCAACTTCATCTGAAAGGAATAAAAGGGGTGCAATTGGAAGATTTGTTGGAGGCCAGTACATTGAATGTTTCATTAAGCCATTTATATCTATTTCTATTGATTCTTGTGTTGGAACCCAAATCGCTTTCCAAAATCCTGATTTGAATTCTTGCTCCACGACCCTTTCATCTTCCATAAGCGAAAAGTCAACACTCTTGAATATTGAAAAGATTAGGTTAGTTGGCTCTAGCCATTTTCTCAAATCTTCAGCATTTAGATCCTCTATAAGTCTTGTAGGGTAAATGTTTTTATTTTCCTCAACCTCAGGCACGGCCTCTTCCTCAACCTCAGGCACGGCCTCTTCCTCAACCTCAGGCACGGCCTCTTCCTCAACCTCAGGCACGGCCTCTTCCTCA
>CAYFJE010000054.1:0-7671 GCA_964343345.1 uncultured bacterium | reverse complement strand
TTGCATTAAATTCAGGAATTCCTATAGAAAAACCTGCACTTACAGTTAATCGTTTGTGTGGTTCTGGGGCTGAATCAATTGTTCAAGGAGCTTATTTGTTAGAGAGAGGAGATGCTAATGTCGTTTTGGTTGGAGGAACTGAATCAATGAGCAGAGCGTTTCACTATACTCATGGAATTAGATCTGGTCAAAAATGGGGCTCTTTAGAGTTAAGGGATTTCTTATGGGATAGTTTAACTGACGATTACTGTAAATTGCCTATGGCAATAACTGCAGAAAACCTTGCAGAAGATTTTTCTATATCTAGAGAGGAATGTGAGGATTTTGCTGTTCTTACACAGCAAAGATATCAGGATGCTTTAGGAAAGGGTTATTTTAAAAATGAGATAGAGCCTATAGAAGTCGGAAAAGGTAAATATGCCAAATTAGTCGAAAATGATGAGCATCCAAAAGGAAATACAAACCTTGAGTCTCTTGCCAGGTTGAAGTCTGTTTTCAAAGAAAATGGTACTGTTACTGCAGGGACTGCAAGTGGTGTTGTTGATGGGGCTTGTGCTCTTGTGATGACGACAGAAGAAGAAGCAAAAAAAAGAAATCTAGAAATCATGGGAACTTTAGTTTCTTGGGGGCATGCAGGAGTTGATCCTGACAGGATGGGTTATGGCCCTGTGCCAAGCAGTGAAAAGGCTTTGAGTGCTGCAGGATGTACTGTAAAAGACTTGAAAAGAGTAGAGATAAATGAAGCTTTTGTTCCTCAGTATATTGCAGTAGAAAAAGGTTTAAAACTAAATAGAGATATAACAAATTCTTGGGGCGGAGCAACTGCAATTGGACATCCTTTGGGAGCTACAGGTTCAAGATTGACCTTAACATGTTTAAGACAATTAAAAATTCTTGACGGCGGAGGTTTAGGTCTTGTTTCAATGTGTATTGGTGGTGGCCAGGGAATTTCTTTGATTGTTGAGGTTTGATGAGATTTAAGTTTTTAAGTTTCTTTATTTTCTTTCTTTTTTCTGGTTGTCAGACATCTGACTCATCTCAGTACGACATATTTCAAGAACCTTCTGCAGGCAACTCGTCTGTAGAAAGCATGAAAAAAGATGAAACAAGAATATTCTTCACGAAAGATCTTAAAGGTTTCATAGATATTTGTGGATGCTCAGAAGATATGGCTGGAGGTTTGCCAAGAATAGCTTCTGTCAAGAGCGAATATCAAAATTCAATATGGGTTGATCTTGGAAACTGGGCTCATGATGAAGACCATAAAGATCCGGTTCCAGAAGTTACAGAAGAAATCATGCGTAGTTTTTTTGAGGAACATATGAAATATGACATTATTGCAGAAGGTCCTTGGGATTTTGCAACTGGTTTTTGGCCCGAGGACAAAAAATTGCAAAGTACGGTTATTAGTTTTGAAAATGATCAAAAGCAGGCAAGATTTACTTATATACCTAAAGAAAACAATCTTTGTTTAGATTTTAAAAATTTTAAAGACTCAAAAGATCATTTTGCAGCCTCTGAAAATATACATATTTTAATTAGTGATTGCTCTATTGAGTCAAATCAAATGCTTGCAGAATATATAAGTCAAATCAATAATTCAAACATGTATTTAATCGGAGATTCTGATGAGGATAGAGGTATTTTTTCTCACATCTGGTCTCCTCCAATATTACCTTTTGGCCAAGAGATTGGATCATTAGTTTTACCATCTATGGATTTTGAGAGAATATATATGGGCTCTAAATGGAAAGACGATAATTTAGTTGTTGAAATGATAGCTTCAGTTCGTAAAGAAGGCTTTAAAGACAAGATTCCTGTAGATAAGCAGGAAAGTCTAAATTCTGAATTTTGTATGAATTGTCATCAGGATTCTTATGATGTTTGGAAAAATTCAAAGCATGCCCATGCTTGGAGCACTCTTGTTGATAGAGACGTGACACTTCGCCCCGATTGTGTTGGTTGTCATGTTACTAACTGGGACTCAAAAGAACTTTCTTATTCCTATGTCAATGTGGGTTGTGTATCTTGTCATATTGGAGACCCTATTCAACATTCTATTAAGCCATCAAAGAACACTCTCGTTGCAAGTTTTGATGTTTGTTATTCTTGTCATAGGCCAGATCATTCAACACTTTTTAGTATTAAGGGTTATTGGCCTCAAATAGAACATCCTTAATTCTTGGGTTAGAATAGGAGTTTGTGATGGTTGAAAAAGATACTAACGAAAAGGTTATTTCAAGAAGAGAATTGTTGGAATCGGGTGTTCATTTTGGACATCCAAAATCTATGTGGAATCCAAAAATGAAACCTTATGTATTTCAAGTTAGAAAAGGTGTTCATATACTTGATTTAAGTAAAACTATATCAAAACTTGAGGAGGCATACTATCTTGTCATGGATATCGTCAAAGAAGGTGGAAAAGTTTTATTTGTTGGAACAAAAAAACAAGCTCAAGAATCAATTCAAAAAATAGCCGAAGACTGTAATATGCCTCATTTAACACGAAGATGGCCAGGTGGTTTTTTAACAAATTGGGATCAAATTAGCTCGACATTGGAAAATCTTAGAAAATTTGAAGCAGGGCTCTTGGATGAAAAAATGTCAAAAATGACAAAGAGAGAAAGAGGTATATATAAGACAAAAATTGATAGAAACAAAAGGGTTTTTGGAGGTGCTTTGAATTTGCAAAGTCCTCCTCAATGTATTTTTGTTTCTGATGTAAATCATGACAGGATTGCTGTTTTGGAAGCTAAGAAAAGCGGTGTTCCTGTAATTGCAATTCTTGATTCAAATAGCAATCCTGAACACATAACAATTGGAATTCCCGGTAATGACGATGCTGTCGGAAGCATTTCTTTATTGGCAGGAAAAATTTCGGAAGCAGTTAAGAACGGTCATTCTTCAAAGAAAAGCATGTTAGAGGAATCTGATGATGTTTCTTCTGATCTTGATAAAGAGGTTTAATTTATGGACAAATCAGTAATAATGGAAGTAAGAAAAAGAACCGGAGCAGGTTTGTCCATGTGTAAAAAAGCAGCTATTGAAAATGATGGAGATATTGAAAAAGCTGTAAGATGGATTGGAGCTCAAGGAGCTGCTATAGCTAGTTCTAAAGGTGAAAGATCAACTGGAGAAGGGCGAATTGGATCATATGTTCATTCTTTAAATCCGAAACTTTGTGGAATCGTGGATTTGGCTTGTGAAACTGATTTTGTTGCAAGAACTGATGCTTTTATATGTTTTGCTGACGATTTAGCAAAACATGTTGTTGCATATAAGCCTATTTACCTAGATGAACAATCTATACCAGATGGCGAAAAGAAAGATTTAATGGAGGGTTTTTTAAAAAAGGCAGAAGAAGAAGGAAAACCTGAAAAAGTTAGAGAAATGATTGCTGATGGAAGGTTTAAAAAATGGAAAGCAGAAAATTGTTTCATGGATCAGATATGGATTAAAGATCCAGAAGAAAAAATGACTGTTAAACAGGCTGTTGAAGCCCAGGTTGCAGTTATAAAAGAAAACATTAAAGTAAGAGGTTTTGTTTTCATGGAAGCTGGAGGAAGTGTTACAGTCTCTCAAAAAATCTAGGGTTTTACTTAAACTCTCTGGGGCATTTTTTCAGGGCCATTCAGATTTTGGTTTTGATTTTCCTGAAATAAAAAAATTAGCTGAAAATATTGTTGATTCTTGTTCTGGGTCTGAATTGGCTCTTGTTATAGGTGGAGGAAATCTTTTCAGAGGTGCTCCAGCCACTAATTATGGTGTTGATCGTGCTTCTGCTGATAGTGCCGGAATGTTGGCTACCGTAATGAATGCCCTCGTTTTCCAATCATTTTTAGAAGATGCTGGAAGAGAAACTAGAGTCATGACGGCAGTTGAAATGAGGCAATTGGCAGAACCTTTTATAAGAAGAAGGGCTCTTAGACATCTTGAAAAAGGAAGGGTTGTTATATTAGCTTGTGGAACTGGCAATCCTTATTTCACAACTGATTCCGCAGCTGCATTAAGAGCAGCAGAACTTAAATGTGAGTTTTTGATGAAGGCAACCTCTGTAAATGGAGTCTATACAGAAGACCCAAAAAAGAATCCTGAGGCAGAACATATTAGTTCTTTAGGGTATAGAAAATTTTTGACTGAAGATTATGGGGTTATGGATTCTGCTGCTATATCCATCTGCAGGGACAACAAGATACCTGTAAGAGTTTTTAGTATTTTTGAAAAAAATGCTTTAAAAAGAGCAGTTACAGGAAAAGATATAGGAACTTTGATTAAATAATGGATCTAGAAGAGATTATTGAACTTTTTGAAATGTCTTGTGAAGAAGCAATTGACTATCTTAAAAGTGAGTATGTGAAGCTTCATGCAGGGAGAGCTAATGTTGCTGCTTTTGAGAAATTGTCTGTAGAGGTTCCTTCTTGGGAAGGTTGTTTTAAACTTCAAGATCTAGGTATATTATCTGTCCAGGATGCTTTGACAGTGATGCTGAATCTTTTTGATTCTTCTGTTGGCGAAGAGGTTGAAAAAGAGATAACAAGAGAAAATTTGAACATTTCTGTTTCTCATAATGATGGAAGAATTTTTTTAAAACTTCCTCCATTGACACAAGAAACTAGATTAAATCTTGCTAAAAAAGTTAAAGAAATTTCTGAGGAAACCAAAGTGAAGATAAGAAACTTTAGGAGAGAAGCAAGGAGTTCGTTAAATTCTTTAAAAGATGAGATTGGTGAAGATGATATAAAAAGGAATGAGGATCAAATTGAGCAAGCAAGAATCAATTTTGAAAAAGAGGTAGAGAAGATTTACGAATCTAAAAACGAAAGTATCTTAAATAATTAATAGGATATATCTATGTTAAGTGTTCCCAATCATGTAGCCATTATTATGGATGGAAATGGAAGATGGGCTAAATTGAGGAATATGCCTAGGTTAAAAGGACATAAAAGAGGTGCAGCTACAGCCAGGTCAATAATAAAAAAATCTGGGGATTTAGGTGTCAAATGGTTAACACTTTATGCTTTCTCTTCTGAAAATTGGGCAAGGCCTGATAAGGAAAAAAAAGGACTTTTTAGCCTCATGGTTAAATCTCTTTCAGAAGAGTTGCCTTTGTTGTTAAAGGAAGGCATAAGATTCAGGATGATAGGTGATAAGAAAAATTTGCCTAAAAATTTAGTCAAAATAATCAAAAAAGCAGAAGAGATAACAAAGAATAATTCTGATTTGAATTTATCTGTTTGTGTTAATTATTCAGGAAAAAATGAAATTCTTGAATCTGTAAAAAATATACTCAAAAATTTTTCTCAGACTCAAGGTTTCGAACTCGATGATTTGAGTTTCAAAAAAAATATGTATTCTGCAGAAATTCCAGAGGTAGATTTGTTGCTTAGAACAGGAGGAGAGAAGAGGGTGTCGAATTTTCTCTTATGGGATATAGCTTATTCAGAATTATTTTTCACTGAAACGCTGTGGCCTGAATTTTCAAAAGATGAATTTACAGAAATAATCAACAATTTCAATTTAAGAGAGAGAAGGTATGGAAATGTTTAGTCAAGAGTTGAGACAAAGACTTTTTTACGGGTTTTCTTTAGGTATTTTGACAATATTGATACTGAACGAAGGTGGAATATTATTGTTGATTGCAACAATGTGGGTTGCAGCTAGCGGGTTAAGGGAATTTTACAGGTTGGTAAGAGCCGAGGGAGGAAGGACTTTTGACCTAGTTGGTTACCCTCTGTCTGCAATCATGATAATTATTGCTTTTTCTGTTGAAAGCAGTCGAGATTTTACATACGAAAGTATAGGTCTTTTGTCAACAGTTTATATACTTCTTGTCTCTATAGCAAACATTGTTAGAGCAATCCAAAAGAAACCTTTATATAAGATATCTGAAATATCCATAACCTTTTTTGGAATTTTTCTTACAGCTGGACTTCTTTCTTATGTTTTCAAACTCCACCCCTTAGGGTCTTTTCTGTTTCCGGAAAAAGGAAATTATTTAATCTTTGTTCCTATGATTGGTGCTTGGGCTTATGACAGTGCAGCATTTTTTTCTGGAAAATATTTTGGAAAAAATAATTATTTATCTTATGTTAGTAAAAAAACATGGGAAGGTACATTAGGGGGTCTTTTAGGTTCTTCTTTTGGAATGTGTCTTTTTGCTTATCTCTCTGGAATCGGACAAGGTCAAAATCTTATTTTTTGGTGGTTGATTGGCTTGATTCTTGGCTTTGTTGCTCAATTGGGAGATTTGGCCTTTTCAGTTTTAAAAAGAGAGAAGTTTATTAAAGATTACGGCAGCTCGATACCTGGACATGGCGGAATTTTAGACAGAATGGATAGCTTCTTATTTGTTCTTCCTGTAAGTTATTATCTAATTAAATTGTTTTTTAACGCTTGATTATGGATTATTTGAGTTTATTTCTTGGATTCCTTGGAGCCCTTTTCATATTCACGATTGTTGTTTTTATTCATGAGTTAGGGCATTATCTTGCAGCAAAAAAATTTGGAGTAGGGGTTGAAGAATTTGCTGTTGGTTTCGGTAAATGTTTGTTTAAATTTAATTCAAAGGAAACATTATGGAAAATCAATTTGATACCTCTTGGGGGATATGTTCTTATAAACGGAATGCTTGAAGAGGAAAATGTCAAAAAAGATAAAACTAAAAAAACAGGAAAATCTTTTAATGAAATATCTTTATTTAAAAAAGTTTTTATTTTGTTTGCAGGCCCTTTGGCAAACCTTCTTCTAGCATTTTTTGTTTTTGTTCTTATTTCTTTTTTGTACGGGCAGCCAAAAAGTCTTGTGACTGTCGAAGAAGTCGTAGACGACGAGTTTATAACAGGTATAGCTCCTAGAGGGTCTACTGTTAGAGCCATTGCTACTGAATCGAAATTAATCGAAGCAATCGAATGGCCTTCTGGCATTGATTTTCAATCAAAGGTTGATGAAGCAAGGTTTAACTCTGAGAGAATACGTATAGATCTCGATTGGATGGGACAAACTCTAGGTCCGATTTATTATGAGCCTCAGGTTGGAAAATCAGCTATAAGTTTTCATGTAGAGCCACAAATAGACAATATTTTTTTGGATGAAAAGTTAGGAAAGTTGAATGTCCGTCAGATCGGAGAGATAAATCTCGAGAAGGTTCCTTTGACTCAAAGCACTTTAGGTTTGCTTTTGAGCGAAAAGGCAAAAATTGTTATGAAAGATCGAACAATTTTAGAAATTCAGAGATCTGAGTTGGAAAAATACTTGAGTGATCCTCTTTTGATTCAAAATGTATTTTCTGTTGATGGAAAAACATCTTTCGAAGATGTGTCTACGATTTCTTCTTCAAAAATTCGCATGTCTTATTTTGAATTAAAAACAGGCCGTGATTCGTGGGAAGAGTTTGAAAGATCTAATTTTTTGAATGATTTTTCATTTATGCCAAAAAGAACAAAAGTCGAGGGTCTTGATGTTTTATCAACAGCAATGTCGAATACAACTTTTGTTACAGGGCAGATTTTTATTTTTGTTGGCAGGCTTTTGAAGGGTGAAAAAGAAGCTCTTGATAATGTTGGAGGGCCTGTTGCGATTCTCGGGATTTCTTCGAAGGTTGTTAAACAGGGTTTGGAGAACTCAATGTTATTTTTGGCTCAGCTTTCGATTAATCTTGGACTCCTTAATTTG
>CAYFJE010000053.1:0-7785 GCA_964343345.1 uncultured bacterium | reverse complement strand
TCAAAACAAATTCTTGCAGTTGGAATGTTGTTCACAAAATTGACTCTTGTTGCAAGTGTTCCGTCAAGCCTGAACTCTTTCCATATTCCATCAGCATATCCGTTAAGATTTTTTCCAGTTTTTTTGATTGAGCCATTTTTGTAGAACTCAATGTAATCTCCATTTAGTTCATTATTTTGAAAAAGAGCAATTATTTTCTTTTCACCTGTTTCGTACCATTCAATCCATTCTCCTTCTGCTTTCCCGTCAATCATTTCCCCTTCTTCTTTTGTTTGTCCATTCTCATGCCACCATGTTACCTTCCCTTGAAGGATTCCATTTTCATAGTTTGCTTGATATTCAAGCTTCTTGTTTGTATGCCATTTTTTGAATAATCCATTTTCTTTCCCATTTGAATACTGTCCTTTTACAATTATGTAGCCGGAAGGATTCCATTCTGTGTATTTCCCATCTTTTAAGCCTTTCTTGAAATGTGTTTCTGTATATTTTTTTCCATTTTCATGATAGGTCATTTGCTTTCCATCCATTTCTCCATCAGCATAAAGAATCTTTATTGCATCACTTCCATCTTCACGTTTGGTAATCCAATAACCATCTTTTTTGTTATTAAGGTAATTTCCTCTTATCAAAATTTTTCCATTTGAATACCATTCAATATAAGGTCCATGAAAAACATATTCGCCTTTTTCATTTTCCATTTGGCAACTTAAGATTGAATGTTCGTTTTCAACTTTTCCAAGACCTATTTTTTCAGTGCCTTCAGGACAGTCTTCAATTTTTTTTGAAGGGTCTAGAAAAATTACGATAGATATAAATGCTAAACAAAAAAGAATCTGAATTAGCTTTGTCTGTGTCATTTTTTAATATTCATTTCGTTGTATTCTTTTGCTTTTTGTTTCATTCCTTCTATCATTACTATTTGTTCATTTTTGTTTTTGTTTTTTGCCATCTCTTTTATCTCTTCACTAATCTTCATTGAGCAGAATTTTGGACCACACATTGAGCAGAAATGGGCTACTTTTGCATTTGCATGAGGAAGTGTTTCATCATGAAATTCTCTTGCTGTGACTGGATCTAATGAAAGATTGAATTGATCTTCCCATCTAAATTCAAATCTTGCATTTGAAAGTTCGTCATCCCAATTTTTTGCATTTGGATGTTTTTTTGCAAGGTCTGCTGCGTGCGCTGCGATTTTATAAGAAATAACACCATCTTTTACATCTTTTCTATTCGGAAGCCCAAGATGTTCTTTTGGTGTAACGTAGCATAAAAGGGCACATCCAAAAGAGCCAATGTTTGCTGCACCTATTGCACTTGTGATATGGTCATATCCCGGAGCGATATCTGTGGTAAGAGGTCCAAGAGTGTAAAAGGGAGCTTCATGACACCAGTCAAGTTGTTTTTCCATATTTTCTTTTATCATATGAAGTGGTACATGTCCAGGACCTTCGTTCATTACTTGAACATTAAAATCCCAAGCTCTTTTTGTCAATTCTCCTTGGATTTTTAATTCATCAAATTGGGCTTCATCATTTGCATCGTATATAGACCCTGGCCTTAAACCGTCTCCTATGGAAAAAGATATATCGTATTTGGCACATATCTTGCATATTTCATCCCAGTTTGTGTATGCAAAATTTTCTTCATGGTGTGATAGGCACCATTTTGCCATTATTGAACCACCTCTGCTAACTATACCTGTCATTCTTTCGCTTGTTTTTGGAATGAATCTTAGCAATACTCCGGCATGAATTGTGAAATAGTCAACTCCCTGCTCTGCTTGATCAATAAGGGTTTCTTTGAATATTTCCCATGTTAAGTCTTCAGGTTTTCCATTAACTTTTTCTAAAGCTTCATAAATCGGCACTGTTCCAATAGGAACAGAGCTATTTCTTAATATCCACTCTCTTGTTTGACGTATGTTTTTTCCTGTTGACAAGTCCATGACCGTGTCGGCACCCCATAAAGTTGCCCATTGTAATTTTTGGACTTCTTCTTCTATTGATGATCCAACAGCACTATTTCCTATATTTGCATTTATTTTTACTGCAAAGTTCCTTCCAATAATCATTGGTTCAAGTTCAGGGTGTTTTTTATTTGAAGGAATTATCGCTCTTCCTCTTGCAAGTTCTGACTTTATGAATTCAACATCCATATTTTCTCTTTCAGCAACAAAGATCATTTCCGGAGTTGTTATATTGTTTTTTGCATAGTACATCTGTGTCGGTGTTTTATCTTTTTCTCTTTTCGATATCCATGTCTTTCTTATTTTAGGCAAGCCTGTGTTTGGGTTGATTCCCTGTGTTCCGCTTGAATCATAAACATCGAGATAGTGAGTTTTTTCTTTTAAAGCTATTCTTCTAAAAGGAATTTCAATCTTTTCATTTTTTAGTTCAAAATATTCTGAAGAAAAATCAATCTTTTTGTGCATTTTTTCACTATTGGGAAAACACTCTTCATAGGTTGGATTTTTTTTGAATTTAATTTTTTTAGTCATTACGCTTCCTCCGCCAGAACGACCTGGATCAGGTTCGAGGGGTTCTTCTCAGGTGTTTTTGATTCACCGCCCCCGCGTTGTTTTTGATTCTAAAACAAAAGAAATAAACTATGATTAATTTATTCTTATGAAGTATAAAAAAATCATTTTGATATTTTTGGCTTTTTTTACCATTACTCCTTTATTGGACAATTTGACTGATTATGCGCAAAATCCTGCTGATGCTTATCTTCAGGATTCTGTTGAAAAGGCTAGAAGTGCTTTTTTAACCTTGACAGCAATGAAGAGTATTTTGGCAATTGTTGAAGGTAGCGATATTGAAACCGGTGTGCAGTTTGGTCTATTGGGGCAAAGTGCAGATATCACTCTTGATCTAGAAGCTGGTGATTTTGCAGAGCCCACATTTGACCTTGTGCATAAAGCATGGAACATAACCTTGATTGCTTGGATAGCAATTGAGATTGAAAGAATGCTTCTTTATGCTTCAGATTTTCAATGGGGTAACTTCTTTATGTGTTTTGGTTTTTTAGGATTGCTTTTTATATCAGTGAAAAAGGTTCGTTTTGGCAGCATTAGCACATCTGATATTCATAAATTTTCTATCTTATGCTTAATCTTCGGTTTTTCCTTGAAATTCCTTTTTCCTTTTACTGTTTTAACTTCTGAAAAAATATCAACCTCCCTTACTCAGGAAAGCCTTATTTCTTCACAGGTTTCTTTAGATGCAAAAGTTAAAGAACTTGGAGGGCTTGGAGAAATAATCAATTCTTCATCTCCAGCTCTAGAGAAATATCAAGAAGTGTCTTCTTGGTTCCAATCTCATGATATTGCTTTTTGGCAAGAGTATTCAGCTCAGATAGTCAGACATACTATGATATTGGCAGCAATTTTTCTACTAGATGCAATCCTCCTTCCTTTGGCTTCTGTCTTTTTTATATGGGGTTTATTGAAAAGATTTTTTAATTGGCTTCTAGGGTTTTCTGAATCAAAGTTTACTCGTCATGTTCAATAGGTTTTTGGCCTCTTGACTCTCTAAGTTGATTCATTTCTTTTCTCGCTCTATCTAAATCGTCTTGGCTTATTTTAAATTGCTGTTTCCTGTCTTCCCAATTTTCAAATTCAGAAATATTTTTGTTTATTATCTCAACAGCTTCTTCTATGAAATCTCCTTTTGAGTCTTTGAAAACTTTCACTCCATTTATTCCATGTTCAAAAAGCTGTAAATAATATCTTCTATAAGTTGTTTCTACTTTCTTAGAATACAAAATGATACCCCAGGTTATTATTGCTAGTCCAGGGTATGCAAAATTTAAAAATATTGGATTAACCTTGTTTTCGTTTCCGCTTATAACTCCACCACTTACAAATATACCTGCTATTGCGATTAGCATCCCAATTGCAACCATTACGCTACCTTTGCCAGATTCTTCAGATTGATGTCTTCTTTTATAGTTTGCATAAGTCATTCTTGCACTGCTTGTTGGTGTGATTGGGTATGTTTTCCCCATATTTATGATTCTTGTTTTCGTGATTTTTAATCCATTCTTATCAAGTAGAACAGAATCTCCTTCATAGATGTCAACATCTTTTTTGTTTAAGAGTACTTGTAATGCTTCTTTTAGTTTGTCTTCTTCAATATAGCCTTTTTCAACAAGTAATTGACCAATCCTTCTGCCTGATCTTGGTAATTGAGATAGAACCTCATCAAGCTGAGAAGGCGATATAAGCTTTTGCTCTACCAGAAAATCTCCCAACATAAAAGAACCTCGATTAAAGTCTAGCATACAAAGTATGCTAATGAATCAAATTGATTTCAAAGCTTCTTCAAGATCTTTTTTAATGTCTTGCGGTGATTCAATTCCAACTGAAAGGCGTATTCCATTTTCCGAAAGATTATTCTCTTTTTTGCTTTCTTCAGGAACGGAAGAATGAGTCATCGAAAAAGGGCTTTCTATGAGGGTTTTTACATTTCCAAGTGAAACTGCAAGAGTTATTGAGTAAGAGTTTTTCGCTATGAAGTTTACAAATTCAGTCCCAGCATTCCTTTTTTTGCTTTTAAGAGAAAAATAAATCATGAATCCAGCGAAAAAATTTCCTTCTGGATCAACCATTTGTTTTTTTGCTATTTCTTGATTTTCGAAATCATCTAGACCAGGCCAAGAGACTTTAGCGATTTTTGGGTGTTTCTTTAGGTATTTTGCGATAATTTCAGCATTGGCTTGCTGTTTTTTTAATCTTAAAGGCAATGTGGGGATTCCATAAGTTAATATATTCCACGCAGCTTTTGAGTTCAGCATTCCGCCAAAATCTTTTCTTTTAACCTGAAGAATTGGGTAGATTTTGTTTGAAACAACAGATGCACCGGCCGTATCTGTTCCAAATCCTCCAATTGCTTTTGTAAGGCTGTGCACAACAATATCAGCACCTAAAGAAAGAGGTCTTTGCCCCCATGGAGTCATGAAAGTGTTGTCGACTACTAAAAATATCTTATCCTGTTCATTTCTTTTTTCATTTTCTTCTTTTATTATTTCTGATATTGAAACAATGTCCATTATTTCAAGTGTTGGATTTAATGGTGTTTCAAGGTATACAACTTTTGTTTTTGTCAAAATGTTTTTTTTGACTTCTTCAATATTGCACATGTTTACTCTTTTTACAGAGATTCCTAAATCAGGGAAACTGTCTCTTAACAAAGAATCTGTACATCCATAAAGAATATGGTGTGTCATGATATTTTCTCCTGATTTGATTAATGCTAAAAGAGTAGTTGATATTGCTGACATTCCGCTTGCAAAAGTTAATGCTTTTTCTCCTCCTTCTATTTCTGCTAATCTCTTTTCTAGCATTAGAGAAGTTGGTTCCTCAAGCCTGTCGTAGATGAAAATTGGACCCCCTTCTTCTTTGTTAGCATATTCCTCAAAACCCATTGCCCCTCTCTCGCTTGAGTCAAGTCTGAATGTGCTGTTTGACGATATCGGAGGAACTACATTGTGAGAATAGTCCCACACTGAACTTTTCATTTCTCCATGAATCAATCTAGATTCTTTGCTATATCTTTTAGAATTTTGTGACATCTTCTAAATCATATATTTGTTTTATGATTTTTTTGATTAAATTTAAGGCCCGTTCGTCTAACGGATAGGACGCCACCCTCTCAAGGTGGAAATAGGGGTTCAATTCCCCTACGGGCTGTTTTTAAACAATAATTATGATTACTAAAGATCAGGTAATAGATGCTCAAAACAGATGGGGCTTAGGTTTGGTGAAAATTGGCTCATTGAAAAAAGAGAGGGTGGAGTGTGAGTCTTTCGTAAGCAGTTTTTTAGATGAAAGATATGCTTTTGAATCAGGACCCGTTTTGTTTAAACCTACAAAGTGTAAGAAAGAGCAGTTTAGAAATACAAAATTAGAAGCATTGTCATATTTTATTGGAGGCGAAAAGAGAGTTTGTGAAGAGGATCAAGGTTTTGCATTACATCCTTGGACAGAAGTGAGGTTTGAAAATTCAGAGTTCATTTTAGAAGAAAATAGAGCTATTGCTATGGGTAATTATTTTTTTATTGATTCGAAAGGAGATGAGGTTAAAGTTGAATACACATTTGGATATAAATTGATTGACGGGATTTTGAAGATTGATTTGCATCATTCTTCACTACCTTTTAACCCAGATAAAGTTTCCTGAAATCTTTCTTATAGGGTCTCAGTTTTCCATTAGAGCTGCGATAGTTTAAAATACCTTTCTCAGTGATAAACATATCTTTGGATGCAATGGGTGGAGATTATGCACCTGAATCAGTAGTTGAGGGGGCTATTCTTGCTTCTTCTCTGGAAGTAAACCTTACTCTTTTTGGTAATAAGGATGTGATTAATAGTGTTTTAGATGGAAGAAATTTTAGTAATATAAAGATACAACATACTGAAGAAAAAATTGACATGGGCGATAAGGTCGCTTCTGTTTTGAGAAAAATTCCAGAAACATCTCTTGGTCTTGCGGCCAGGTCTGCAAGCGAGGGTGATTCTGATGGAGTCATTTCTGCTGGACATTCTGGGGCTTCTGTTTTGGTCGCTTCCAAATACCTTAAAAGAAAAGGTGTTCGAAAGCCTGTACTCGGGACCTTCATGCCTACAAGTGATAATCCGGTTTTTTTACTGGATGTTGGTGCAAATGTAGACACGAAAGCAGAAGATATTCTTATGTTTGCACAATTAGGAAGTGAGTTTTATAGTTTTTGGTCAGGAAAAGAAAACCCAACAGTTGGTTTGTTGAATATTGGCTCTGAGAAGGGGAAAGGTGATAGAGAATCCATAAAAGCATACGAATTGATGGAAATGAATGCTGCAACTGGAGCATTTAATTTTGTCGGAAATATTGAAGGAAGACAGGTCGGCGGACAGGGGGAAGAGATAAATGTAGTTGTTTGTGATGGTTTTGTTGGAAATGTTATTTTAAAGTTTGCTGAAGGAATGGCAATTTCTTTGATGACTATGTTTGGATCTGAATTGAAAAAATCTTCAAAAAACAATATCTTTATGCCTTTGGCAAAAAATGCGATTAAAGGATCTTTGAAAAATGTAAAAAAAAGATTGGATTATTCTGAGTATGGTGGAGCTCCTCTGCTTGGATTAAGCAAGCCTTTTTTCATTTGCCACGGATCTTCTAGCCCAAAAGCAATTTTCAATGCAGTTAAAAGCATGAAAAATTTAATAATGAGACAGAATGGAGAAAAGAATGATTAGAGCAGTTATCACCTCAATTGGAACTTCTGTTCCTGAAAAGATTGTGACAAATGATGATTTATCAAAAGTAATTGATACCAGCGATGAATGGATAAGAGAAAGATCGATGATTGGAGAAAGAAGGTTTGCAGAAAAAGGGGAGGGTCTAAGTAAGTATTGTGTAGATGCTGCTAACAAAGCTCTTGAAAAAAGAAATATGGATCCAGCAGATATAGACCTTGTTATTGTTGCTACCGTTACTCCAGATATGATGTTTCCAAATACATCAAACCTTGTACAAGATCGAATTGGAGCTGTTAATGCGGGTTCTTTTGATTTAGTTAATGCCTGTCCAGGTTTTGTTTATGGAGTTTCGACTGCTGCTGGAATGATATCTTCTGGACTGCATAAAAATATTCTTGTTTGTGGAGGAGATATTATGACCTCTATATTAGATATGGAAGACAGGTCTACTTCTGTTCTTTTTGGAGATGGAGCAGGGGCTGTTCTTTTGGAAGGGCAAGAAGGAGATTATGGAGTTCATGATGTTCTTCTTGGCTCTGACGGCTCTG
>CAYFJE010000052.1:0-7907 GCA_964343345.1 uncultured bacterium | reverse complement strand
ACGAGAGAAATCCAATAATTACAAGGGAAGACATCCCGCTTAGTTGTACAGAGGGCATTGAAAGCAGCTCCGTCTTCAACCCAGGAGCAATCTTTATTGATGGGGAGTTTCACTTGATATTGAGGGTTCAAAACAGGCAAAGGAAAACTTTTTTAACACATTGCAAAAGCAAGGATGGAGTGAATTTTTCAGTTAGTGAAAACTCAATCAAGGTCAATGGGCTGGAGGTCCTGGGTTTGGAAATATTTCATATTTACGATCCAAGGATTACAAGAATCGAAAATGACATTTTCGTTTCAGTCGCAATCGATATCGAAGAAGGATGCAGGATTGCAATTTTCCGTTTAAAGGATTTCAAAGAAATGGACTTGGTTTATATCGGACCGAATGATTCAAGGAATGGTGTTCTTTTCCCTGAAAAGATAAACAATCACTATTGCCTGCTCGACAGGCCGAATAATCAGTTTTCTGGAGGGGTCCTTTCTGGGTCCCAGATTTGCCTTTCAGCATCCCTTGACTTGTTAACATGGGGAGGTTCTGTTCCTATCATGAGCGGGAACTACCATTATTGGGACGAGCTGATTGGGGCTGGTCCGCCTCCATTGAAGACAAAAGAAGGTTGGCTATTTTTTTACCATGGCGTGGCAACTCATTTTATGAGCAGCAACATCTACCAAGTAGGGGTTGCTTTGCTTGATTTAAAAAATCCTGAAAAGGTTCTTTCAAGGTGTCCGCACAATATTTTTGAACCAAGAGAACCCTACGAGGTTGTTGGACAGGTTCCAAACGTTGTTTTCCCTACAGGGATGGTTACGAACCATGATTACGAGACTTTGGGAAATTCAAGTGAACTGTTCATGTATTACGGAGCTGCAGATTCTTCTGTCTGTCTTGCCAAAACTACAGTTCAGGCAGTTTTAGATTGTCTCAAATGACACATCCCAAGAAAGCCTTTATCGTCTCTCATACACATTGGGATAGGGAGTGGTATAGGACCTACCATGACTTCAAGGTCGATCTTTCAGTTGTTGTTAGAGAGGTTTTACACCTTTTAGAGGAGGATAATGAGTTCAGTCACTTTGTTTTGGATGGACAGACGATAATACTCAGAGATTATCTTTCAATTTTTCCGGAAGACAAAGTTCGCATAAAACAATTGGTCAAAGAGGGGAAGCTCTCACTGGGTCCCTGGTACATTCTCCCAGATGAGTTTTTGATAAGTTCTGAATCCACTATAAGAAATTTAGTTTTTGGATTTCAAACAGCTGAAGAACTTGGAGGAGTTCAGGATGTTGGATACATGCCGGATTCTTTTGGACATATTGCACAGGTTCCTCAAATATTAAAAAACATCGGGATAGATTCATTCATATATACCCGTGGATCTGGTCCTGAAATCGAGAAATTGGGTTATGAGTATTTTTGGGAAGCTCCCGACGGGAGCAAGGTTCTTGCAATCAACCAATGTAATGGATACTGCAATGCAGCCGGTCTTGGGTTGGAGGAAATCTGGCATGCACATACAAAAAGAGAGGTGAACCTTGCGCTAGCATCAAAACAGGTTGGAGATCTTTTTTCAAAAATGTCGAAACTTTCAAACTCAACAAGTTTTTTATTGAACAATGGCTGTGACCACTTTCCGCCGCAAAAGGATTTTGATGATATTTTAAAAAAACTCAAGAAAGATTTTCCCGGAACATCTTTTAAGCATTCCGGATTTAGGGATTTTGTCGATTCGGTCCACAGGGACTCAGGGTCATTCAAAACACATTCAGGAGAATTGCTTTCAGGGTACCAACACTTCATTCTTTCTGGGGTTTGGTCTACAAGGGTTTACTTAAAGCAAATGAATGACAATGCTCAAACATGGCTTTCTGGGATTCTTGAGCCCATGAGCACTTATTCCCACTTCTGTCTTGGCAAAGAGTACCCTTCAGAGCACATTTCAAACTCATGGAAGAAACTTCTTGAGAATCATCCACATGACTCAATATGCGGGTGCAGCATAGATCAAGTTCACAGAGAGATGGTACCAAGGTTTAATTCTGTCGTAGAAACTTCGGAATCTGTTTTACAAAAGCAGTTGAGTGAAATTTTGCCAACATTTGCGAGAAAGGAAAAAGATGATGATGAAACATGCTTAACAGTTTTCAACCCACTGCCAGAAAAGAGAAAATGTCTAATCGAAAGGCTCGTCGTATTCCAGCCATTTGAGGGCTGTTTGGATGATTTTGTTCTCATTGATTCATTAGGCAATGAAATACCTTTTACAGTAACTAAAGAGTCATACTTTCAAAGATTTTGGGCAATTGATTACCGAAGGGAAACCGATAATGAAAAAAACATGGAAAGATTCCACCTCTACCAGGAGAAATTTTCTGAAAAAATCGCAAAAACAGAAAAGGAAAAAAATGAATTTGATACATTTTTCAACATTCAATTCATCGATACGCTCCCTGCTGTCGGGCATAAGGTGTATTTTTTCAAAAAACAAAAAACCAACAAAAAACCAATTCCAAAAATTAAAGTCAATCCAAGTTGCTTAGAAAATGAATTTCTAAAAATATCTGTAAATCGAAATGGAACAGTAAATATATTGAACAAAGCCACAAAGCACCAATACAAGAACCTAAACATTTTAGAAAGTTCTGGCGATTCAGGGGATGAATATGATTACAGCCCATGCCAAAATAAAGTTGACATCTCCTCAAAAGACACGCTTGCTTCCGTCAAGGTTGTTGAAGAAACCGAATATCGAGGAGCTCTTCAGATTGATTTCAATTTAGATTTACCCAAATCCATTGACAGCAAAAGAAGGGGTAGGGTTTTGGAGACAAAAAAATGCAATGTTCAAATCAAGATATCACTTGAATATCTTGAACCATACATTCGAATCAAGACAACATTTGACAACCGGGTTGAAGATCACAGGTTGAGGGCTGGTTTTGGGATGCCTGAGACAAAAAGTGTTTTTTCGGACGGACATTTTTACACAAACGAAAGACCTCTTGCTTTGCCTGATGGTGAAGATTGGGCTCAACCTCCAACAAAAACATACCCACAGCAGGATTTCTCATTCTGTTCTGATGGAGAGAATGGTCTAGCGGTTTTTTCGAAAGGGTTACACGAAATTGAAATAAAGGACGGGGGGCTTTGGCTAACACTTTTAAGAGCTGTGGGGTGGCTTTCTAGAGATGATTTTGAATCACGCAAGAACAATAATGCTGGGCCAACAATTTACACCCCTGATGCACAATGCAAAGGTTTAAATTCTTACGAGTATGCGCTCTACCCATTTGCGGGAAATTGGGTTGATGCACGTGTTAGACACTGGGCAACACGCTACAAAACACCAATTAAATCAATACAGGGAGTTGAGGACAATTCCATTTTGGATAATTGGTTATTGGAGAAAAACAATGATGCAGTTGCCATTACGGCAATCAAGAAGCATGAAAGCAGGGATACGATGATTGTCAGGATGGTGAACCTTACAGGAAGGGATGTTGTTGAAAAGATTCAAACTTCAAAGAATATTCAAGGATGCTGGAAGGTGAATCTTCTCGAATCAAAAAGGGTCAAGATTGATAGTAGGCCAGATTGTTTTGAAGCAGATTTAAAACCTTATGAAATAGGCACTTTTGAGGTTGGTTTTTAAAAATGAGAATCAAGTTTCCCATACTTGTGTTTTTTGTTTTAGCAATGTCTGGACAAAGAGGAATCGTTGTTGCTGACAACCAGGTAGCTGTTGATAAAGGGGCGCAGGTTTTACAGAAAGGAAACGCTTTTGATGCCGCTGTAACAACAGCACTTGTTCTTGGCATCACACACCCTCAAAGCAGCGGGATCGGAGGAGGAGGTTTTGCTGTTTTCAAAAATGGGGATAGTGTAAATTCTATTGATTTTAGGGAAATGGCTCCAGGGAGTTTCCACCCAGACGTTTTCCTTGGTGAAAAAAGTTCAAAAACAGGAGCATGGGCTGTTGGGGTTCCAGGAGAATTGGCAGGATTATTTGAACTTCACAAAGGGAGAGGCCTGCTTCCATGGGAAGATGTTGTTTCCCCAGCGACCAAACTTGCACAAGAAGGTTTTGTTGTCGGTTCAGTTCTTGCAAACGCAATCAGATTAAATTCACAATCAATCATGGATGATGAGGGGTTGAGATCAATATTTGCCCCGAATGGGGAATTATTGAAGGAAGGGGAAATTTGCAAACGGCCCAATCTTGCAAAAACATTGAAAAAATTAGAGTCCGGTTTAGCTGATTTCTACGGGTGGGACACTGCAGAGAGGACTGTTTCTTTTCTTAATTCAAAATCAGGTGATTTTGATTTAGTTGATTTTGAGTCTTATGAAACGAAATATAGAGAACCGATAAAAGGAGATTATCACGGTTTTCAAATTTACAGCATGCCCCCCCCATCATCGGGGGGCATTGCAATCCTCGAGATGCTTGGGATATTTGAGTCCTCGGGTTTGGTTTTTGACGAAAGCTTAAATTCAACTAGAACTTTTATTCACTCCATGACACACGCTTTTGCTGACAGGGCAGCATATGGGGGAGACCCTGATTTTTCCACCATCCCAACTGACAGGCTCTTGGATCGAGGATTGCATAAAGCATTATTAATATGGTCCCCAAGAGAAGGGCCTCAACCTACCCGAGAATCAGGGCTTGCATCAATAAGGGGGGAATTGCCAATTTCAAATCAAAACGACGACAATGGCACGACCCATTTTTCAATATTGGATAAATTTGGGAATGCTGTAGCATTAACCTCAACAATCAATTTAGCATTTGGGGCCAAGATGATGGATCCAGAAACAGGGATAATTTTCAATAATGAAATGGATGATTTTGCAGCAAGGCCAGGTGTGCCAAATGCCTTTGGGCTGATTCAAGGGGAAGCAAATTCTCCAGATGCAAAAAAAAGACCTCTTTCCTCAATGTCGCCAACAATAGTCATGGAAGGGGAAGATGTCTATCTTGCACTGGGGGCTTCTGGCGGCCCAAGGATTATCACCGGCACAATACAAACTCTCTTAAGGATACTGGATGGAGGAATGAGCCCAGAAGATGCAATTGCTGTTCCAAGGATCCACCACCAATGGCTCCCTACAACAGTTTGGCATGAGCGCAAATTCTCTCCAGGCATCATCAAAGACCTTGAGGAAGAGGGGTTTGTTTTCAAGATTGGATCAAGCGGTGTTGTGCAGGTAGCAATGTTTAAGGATGGTAAATTTGGTGGTGCTGCAGATTCGAGAAAAGGTGCCGAGGTAAAGGTTCAAGCAGTTGATGAATAAGCCAAAAATATTTGAATTTTCTTCCCTGGAGAGGTTGTGGGATTGATTTTTTTTGCATTAATCCAATTGTTTTTGTTTCATGCCCCACAAGAAGTGAATGTCATGTCTTTTAATATAAGGTATGGAGCAGCCAATGACGGTATAAACAAATGGGATAATAGGAAAGAGTTTGTATACGAAACGGTTAAGCAAGAGTCATACGACTTCATTGGTGTTCAGGAGGCTTTACATTTCCAGATTCAAGCAATAAATGCCGAGTTGGTTGATCATAATGTTTTCTTTAGAGGCAGGGGTTGGTCACCTTTAACAGGTGAAGCATGCGGTATTTTTTACAGTAATGCCTGGGAGATTATCATTAATGAATCAGGTACGTTTTGGCTTTCAGAAAGCCCTGAGATACCAGCATCTAAAAGCTGGGATTCTTCACTGCCCAGAATCGTCACCTGGGCCAAATTCAGAAACAAAACATCGAACAATTTTGTTTATGTTTACAACACCCACTTTGACCATCTGGGACAAAAAGCAAGGGAACAGAGTTCCAAGATTATCATTAAACACATTTCAGAAAGGCCCTATGATGTTCCAGTCATACTTCTTGGAGACTTTAATGCTTCAGAAAGGAGTGATGCAATAAAAATTATCAAAACAGGAATCTCTAACGGGCCAGTTTTTTTTGATCCATGGAATCTGCTTAATCCAGATGCAAAAGAAAGAGGAACATTCAATTCTTGGGAAAACAGGAAAAACGGATCAAAGATTGATTACATTTTTGTTCCCGAAGGGACCAAGGTTTTAGATGCACAAATATTAAGACAAACATTCAATGGCAGAAATTCTTCTGATCATTATCCAGTAACAGCAAAATTAATTATGGGCTCTTCTTTTAAAAATTATTCAATACAATCTGAATGAAATGAAGTTTAAGTCAGTATTTTTTTTGCTTGCTCTATTGTTATCAGGATGCGGAAACGGAGAACCTTTAGGGAATCCAGTTTGCGGGTCTTCGGCCAATCCAACCTCGGGGCAAAATCAGTTGACTGTCCAATTTACTGAAAATGCTCAAGGTTCAATAATTCAGTACATTTGGGATTTTGGAGACCTTTCAACACCGTCTCAGGAAGAAAACCCTTTACATACATACAGCTTGGTCAACTCGAATATACCACAGCAGTTTGATGCCGTTCTAACTGTTGTTGGATTTAATGGTTCTCAGATTACATGTGATGCAATCACCATTACAGTTAACGCTGCAAGTTAATGCTCTTTTTCCAGGTTCTTACAATACTTGTTCAGCTCGGCATTCCCGTTTTTCTTTTTCTTTGGGTGTTGAGGAATTGGAAAATTGATAGCAAGCTTGTTTGGGCCGGAGCTGCAGCTTTTGTTGGGTCACAACTAATTCATTTGCCAATGAACTGGTATCTAGGGAATCTCGGCCTTATTAGCGGCACCGGGCTGGCTTCATTGCTTTTGTTGTCTTTTACAGCCGGGTTATGTGAGGAACCAGCCAGGTATTTTGTATTGAAACGATGGTGGGCAAAAGCAAAAACACACAAGGAGACCATGGCTTTTGGGTTAGGGCATGGAGGAATCGAATCTTTCATAGTGGGGCTTCTTTCGGTTCTTTCTGTTGTTAATTTTTGGACAATCAAAAACACAGGGTTTATCCCCGGCATAAATCCTGAAGAGTTGTTGGCAGCAAAAGAACAGATTGAGATAAGCCTTGCCATGCCTCCATGGATACAGCTTGCGGGCGGGGTAGAAAGAATCTTCACGATGGTTTTTCATCTTTCAGCATCTTGTCTTGTGATGGTCTCTATCGTCAAGAAGAATGTAGTTTTCCTTTGGCTTTCTGTTCTTTGGCACACTCTTTATAATTTTGCCGGTTTGTCGGTCTTGGTTTTTATGGGTGGAACAAGCGAAATGAATGCAATCATTTATTGTGAATTGGTGATTATGGTTTTAGCTGTTCCAGCTATCTGTATTATCAATTCAGCAAAAAAAATCTTGAACTAATACTGGTCTTCCATCGTCTTGATTTCAGCATAAACCTCAATTGATCCGTCTAGTTTGACTAGAAAGATTGAATAAGGGTCAAATCGGTCTCCCATCTCCATGCCAGGGCTTCCCATCGGCATTCCAGGGACGGCAAGACCTTTTGCCTCAGAAGGGGGATCCATTAGAAACTTCAAGATGAATTTTGCCGGGATGTGCCCTTCGAAGAAGTATCCGCTTTTACTTACCCCTGTATGGCAAGAAACAAGGTCTTCTTTGATGCCGAAACGCTCTTTCACTTCGTGAAGTGAGGCATAATCGTATGTTCTTGTCTCTATGCCGCTTTTTTCAAGATGGGAAACCCAGAAGTTACAGCAACCACAAGTCGGTGTTTTATATACATCAATGATTAATCCAGACGAGTTTTCTCCTCCGGATTCGTTATGGCCTCCAACCCACCAAACACAGCCAAAAAGAAGCAACCAAAACAATAATGGATTTTTTTTCACAAGATAATTATGGATTCAATCCTATATCATTAGCTTCCGTATTGCTACCTCCGGGAAAACACCCCACAACCCCATGACTTGTACTCCAATTCTTCCAAAAAA
>CAYFJE010000051.1:0-7952 GCA_964343345.1 uncultured bacterium | reverse complement strand
TCTCTGTAGGGTGAACCTCTAATGCGAATTTAACATTACACTCATCAAAAACATCCAGGATTGGATTCCATAATTTTGCAAAATGAGAAAAACCATCTTCAATCATCTTTTCAGAAACTGGCGGGAAGCTGTAAATCAAATGCCAGATCGAAGATCCCGTAAATCCATTAACAACATCCACACCGATATTCTTTGCAGCGTGAGCTGTATCCTTCATCTTCTGGACTGCCCAATCTCTTTTGCCTTCAGCATCGCCATGGAGATCTTCTGGAACGAACATATCAGATCTTGAATCGTTGTTCAAATCACAAACCAATTGGCCTGCTAGGTGGTTGCTTATTGACCAGCACTTCAAACCATACTTTGAAAGAATCTCCTTTCTGGTTTTTGCATATTCAATATCATTCGCAGCTTTTGTAACGTCAACATGGTCTCCCCAACAAGCTAACTCAAGCCCTTCGTATCCCCAAGATGATGCTTTTTCAGCTATCGTTTCAAGACTTAAATCTGCCCATTGTCCTGTAAAAAGTGTTACTGGTCTTGTCATATTCCCTCCTAAAGTTTAACTTGCTTATAGCCGCCTTTGCTTCTGAAATAATTAATCAAAATAAAATAACAAAGAGCCATAAATATTGGAGGTATTGAAGCAAGTTTCAAAGCACTGCTCTTAGCTTCATTCGTAGATTGTGTAAGAGCCCTTTTCTTTTCTTGAAGCCTCTTGAATGATTCTGAGCCATCATCATTCGACAAACTATCATCAAGCTCTTTCATGCTTTCTTGATCAAGTTGCTGATATTCACCAAAAATACTATTCTTGTTTTCTGCAAGAATAAACTCTTGGTAATACTCAGGTTGATTCGTCTTTAAGGTTTTATATATCTGCGTATCTTGCAAGTTTCCTAATAAAGGAGTCCCAATTATCCCTACACCAAGCATTCCAACTCCAGCAATAGCATTAATCGTCAAAGCTCCCCCTTTAGGGAATTGCTCAGCAACCAAACCCAAAGTACACGGCCAAAAAAATGTTTGTCCAATTCCATATATTGTTGCCGCACCCAAAATAAACCACGGATTAACAGAGCTCGCAGAAAGAGAATATATTCCACAAGCAGCAAAGATAGAGCTAAATGCCAATATTTGCAGAGGAGAAAGTCTTTTTGACAAATCTCCAATGGCTTTGAGCCGTAAAAATGTCATGAGTGTTGCAGTATAAATTAAAACCCATATACCATCCAGCCCGATTTTTGCCATTGCAGGCCCCATAAGATCCTTAATCCAAGCATCAGTACCTAATTCTGTTGTAGCTAGTGGAATCATCAACAACAACAAAAAAATGAACAATGGCTTTCCAGGAGCCCAAGAAACCACTTTTCCATACCAAACAACTATCAAACCAGTAATCAACCAAATTAACTGGGTCGTTGATAATCCCATATACTCGATTGGCAAAAACTTCGTTCCAAGTTCAAAAACAACAAGCCACGCAACTATCAATGCTCCCATCCAGCCCATTTCTTTCAACATAGCTGTATGTGAAACACCTGCTTCAACCCTTTCATGAACAGGGAATCTTGTATTCTTTAACCTAACCCCATAAATAATGGCTGGGAATAGCAAAACAATCACTTGCCATTGCCATGTCAAACCTGTAGCTGTAACCAAGAGAGCTAACAATCCCCCCAAAACTAAACCACCTGGCCAACCGGCATGAAGAATTGTTAACCATTTTGTTTTTTCTTTCTTGTAAACAGTTGCAATAGCAGGATTTATAACAGCTTCAACAGTTCCATTTCCTAAAGCACCTATAAAAGAACCCCACCAAAGCCACCAATAATCTTGTGCAGTCACAAGCAACAAAACTTGTAAGGCATGACAGAAGAAAGCAAAAAACATTGCTTTTCTATAACCCCATTTATCGATAAAGAGAGAGAAAAGAACAATGCTTATCGCAAAGGGCCAAAGACCAACACCAAATATTTCTCCTTTTTGCGTTTCGCTAAGATTGAACATCTCCTGCCACACATTATCCAAAAGCATTATCCGAACAATGAAAGAAAATGATGTAGCTATCAAAGCAATAAAGCATGTTTTGAATAGTTTTTTTGAATCAACAGAACTCAAAGATTGTTTTTTGGGCATAATCACCTCCAAATCTAACTTTGATATAGTGTAATTTAAAAACAAAGAAAGAAATAATTTTTTAGAATAATTTTTCTATGAAAAATTTATCAGATTACATAAAAAATTTGGAACACAAAGGTGAACTTAAGAAAATCAGTCAAGAAATCGATCCAAAAATCGAGGTAACCGTTATTGGAGAACATTTCACAAGAAATAAAAAAGAAGCAATTCTCTTCGAGAATATAAAAGGCAGCAATTTTCCATTAGCGGTAAATCTTTTTGGAAGCAAGGAGAGAACATCAAATGCTTTTGGTGTTAATCATGTTGACGAACATGCAAAAAGAATAGAAAATCTTATTAAACCTCCAAAAGTATCAAGCATCATGGAGGCTGTAACAATGCTTCCAAAATTTGCTGAAATAAGAAAATTCATACCTAAAAATGTAAAAAAAGCACCTTGCCAAGAAATTGTCTTGAAAGGAGATGATGCAAATCTAGACATTCTTCCAATTCCAACTTTATGGCCAAAAGATGCTGGCCCATATATCTGTTTTGGATCAACAATTACAAACGACCCTGAAACAGGTCAAAGAAATGTTGGACTCTACAGACTCCAAAAACATGATCGAAAAACACTTGGAATGCATTGGCAATTACACAAAGATGGAAAAAAACATGAAGTTAAGGCAAAAAAGAAAAACCAAAAAATTCCTGTTGCAATTGCGATTGGAGGAGATCCAGCAACAATGTATTCTGCAAGTGCACCTCTTCCTCCGGGGATTGATGAATATCTTTTAGCTGGTTTTCTGAACAAAAGACCAGTCGAAGTAGTGAAATGTATAAATTCAGACATCAAAGTTCCAGCACAGGCTGAATTCATTCTTGAAGGATGGGTTGACCCGAATGAAACAAAAGAAGAAGGCCCTTTTGGAGATCACACTGGTTTTTACAGCCATCCAGGACCCTATCCTGTTTTTCATCTTGAATTAATAACCCATAGAAAAAAACCAATCTTTCCACACATAATTGTTGGAAAACCATTACAAGAAGACTGGTTTTTAGGCTGGGCAACAGAAAGAATCTTCCTGCCTTTAGTTAAACTTTTTTGTCCTGAAATCAAAGATATGCATTTTCCTGCAGAAGGTGTTTTTCATAACATGTTGTTGGTGAGCATAAAAAAGAATTACCCTGGGCAAGCGAGAAAAGTGATTCATGCAATATGGGGAATTGGCCTGTTAAGTCTTACTAAATTTGTTGTAGTTGTTGATGATGATGTTGATGTTCAAAATGTCAGTGAAACAACATTCCATGCATTGTCAAACATAGACCCAAAAAGAGATATTGTTTTAGATAATGGCCCAGTAGATGTTCTTGACCATGCAAGCCCTGTTGAAGGCTATGGTTCAAAAATTGGCTTTGATGGCACTAGAAAAATCGAAGGCGAATCTCATATAAGAAAATGGCCTGAACAAGTTGACATAGACCAGAAAAAAATTGATGAAATTCTTAAAAAAATTAAAAACAATTAATGAATCTTTTTTCATCAATGCTCCGACTTGTTAAATTTGAACACACCATCTTCGCTCTACCTTTTGCCTTTGTCGGAGTCATTGCTGGGTTAAGAAGTCTCCCAGATTCAAAAACAACTTTTCTCATCTTAGGTGCAATGATTGGAGCACGAACTGCGGCAATGGGATTGAATAGAATAATTGATCTTCCTTACGACAAAAAGAACCCTAGAACGAAAGAATGGGAACTTGCAACAGGAAAAGTTAAAGAAAAATCAGTTTGGATTCTCGTTTTCTGCAGCCTTATCATTTTAGGCTACTGCACCAAAGAACTAAGCACTCTTGCATGGAAGCTATCGCCAATAGCGATTCTCCTTTTGTCCATTTACCCTTTCACGAAAAGATGGGGGGCATTTTGTCATATATGGCTTGGATTGACTTTATCATGTGCTCCAGCCGGAGGATTTATCGCAGTAACTAATGGATGGGGAGAAAACCTTTACCTTATCTGCCTTGCCATTACATTTTGGGTTGCTGGTTTTGACATCCTTTACTCAATGCAGGACATTTCATTTGACAAAAGAGAAGGTCTCTATTCCATTCCCTCTATATATGGAAAGAGGAAAGCATTCTTGATTTCAAGAATTTTTCATTTTTCTGCAGCTGTATTCTTTTTCCTTTTTGGAAAAGCGTTTGATTGGAACCAAAATTGGCTGATTGGATGTTTTCTAATGACTGCTCTTCTGATTTGGCAGCATTCAATAATCAGCCCAAAAAACCTTAAAAAAATAAATGCTTCATTTTTTTCTGCAAATGGATGGATAAGTGTTCTGTTGCTAATCGCAGCTTGTTTAACAATATGAAAAATAATAAATTTTTACTTTTTTTGCTACTGATAGCATCAAAAACAATAGATGCTCCTCTATTCGAGGAGGGTGTAAAAATTGACGGCATCCTCGAAGAAAAAGTTTGGAATAAGGCAACAATTCTTGAAAACTGGATTCAACAACAGCCGAAAGAAGGCAAAAAAGGCACCCTTGAAGCAAAAGTTTTCATATGGAGAGATGAAGAAAATTTATACATAGGATATGAAGCAAAAACCGAGAAACTAATAAACAATTATAAAAAAAGAGATCAGACTCTCTACAATGACGACAAGATAGAAATCGTTATAGATCCTTATTTGTCAAAAAGAAATGGTTACTATTTTGGCATTAATGCAAATGGAAGCAGAGTTGATGGAACCATAACTAATGAATCTAGACCAGATCAGGATTGGGATGGATATTGGGAAGGGATGGGTATATTAACAAAAGACGGATGGAGTGCAGAGATAAAAATTCCTTTTTCAACACTTGCATATGGAGAAAATGATAATAATTGGGGAATAAATTTCAAATATTGGTATTCAAAAGAAAGAGAAGCTGGCTATTGGACAGGATGGGAAAAAAGCAACAATCTAAGCACATTATCAAAATCAGGTGAATTAACAGGAATGAATAATTTACCTAATTCAAACCCTTGGATAACTAAACCATTTATGTTTGGAAAAGCGACTCAAGAAACAGAAACTGACTATAAGTTTGATGCTGGAATAGACATTATCGGAACACCGTGGAAAGGATGGAGAATTGCATCAGTTTTGAATGCTGATTTTGGAGAAGCTGAAGCAGATGTGCAACAAAGTAATTTAACTCGTTACTCTTTATTCTTTCCTGAAAAAAGAGATTTCTTTTTGGAAAATTCAGGACTTTTCTCTTTTGGAGGCAGAAGTTCGGCTCTACCTTTTCATAGTAGAAATATTGGACTCGATGAAAATGGAAACCAACTTCCACTTAGAGTTGGATCCAAAATCACAGGAAAATTCGACATTAACGAAATTGGATTTTTGACAGCATGGGTTGAAGATTCGACAGATGAACACTTTGGAATCGTAAGAACAAAACATCAAATAACAGAAAATGCAAATATAGGCTTCATATCATCCAATGAAAATTCAAACTCTTCAAGCATGACAAATGGCATTGATGTTTCTTGGAAATCAATGAACGAAAACGGAACTAGGCTGAATGCTGATATTTGGTCACAATTCTCATCAAATGAAACAGAGGATGGAGAAGGTCATTATTTCAAAATAGAAAGTTTCGGAAACCCTTTTTCGGCCTCTGCAGAATATATGATTTTTGATGAAGACTTTAACCCTGGTTTAGGTTACTACAGATACTCTTCATTAAACGATACAGTAAAAGTTAAAAAAATTGAAATTGAACATTCTAAAAATATATCAAAATGTATAAATTTCTGGAAAAAAGAATGTGAAAACAAATACCAAATAAGAGAGGTTTCAAATGAAATTAGTTTCAATGAAATTTTAAATGGAGAAAACAGACTTGTGGAAAACTCTCTAAAATTAGAACCATTGGGTCTTTCCATGAACAATGGATGGTCATGGAACCCTGTAATAACAATGTACAAATCAGTGTTAGATCAAGATTTTGAACCTTGGTCATTACCTGGAACAATAATACCGGCAGGTGAATATGATTATATTGACTATGGTCTTAATTATTTTGGTTGGGCTTATGACTACAAATGGGTTTGGGGAGGAGGTTTGAATTCTGGAGATTGGTACGATGCTAGCAAGACAAGTCTTGATGGATGGCTAAATTACAAAATAACAAACGATTTTTCTTTTGGACCAAACTGGAATGTTAACAATGTTAAAAGAGGAAACTCTTCATCTAATTCTGAAATCTATTCATTTGATCTTGGCTACACGCCAACATCATCTCACCTCTACAACCTTTCAATACAGAAAAACAATATATCAAATTCACTTAATGCATATTTCAGGTTTGAATTCAGGCCAAAGGATGGAGAAGCAACCTACTTGGTTATAAATACAAATGATGAATCAACTAGTAGTTCATGGAAGATAATATTCAAAAAGGAGTGGTTATATTAATGAAAAAAAAATATCTATTAAGTTTAATGCTATTGTCACTTTTCAACGGAACAAAACCTTTTGAAAAAATCAACTCATTTGATTTACAGACAGAGAACGGGGTTTTTTCGTATGACGAAGAAAATCCAGAAATAACTGTTTTCTTGAGATTTTTAGAAGAAGATGCCTACACTGAAGATTTATGGAACTCAAATTTTCAAGAAATGGTTGATCAAATGCCAGAAACAAATATCATATTTATATCTTCAGAAGATGGTTATCTAAACAAAATAAAACAACAGGCTACAGGAATTCCATGGAAAGAAAAAATCTTCTTCATAAACAGCGAAAAAATGCCTATAGATGGAGAGGTTAAAGAGATACTTGAAACCTGGAAAAACGATTGGAATGCTGACAAGGCTGGATTCCTGATTGATAGTGATGGTTTTTTAAGACAGTTTGGATTGCTAAGACCTCCAGGAAAAAGTGAAACTCCTATATTTGATGCCGTTGAAAGAGAAGTTGAATATCTTTATTGGGAAAAAAACCTCCAAGAAAAAATGAAAGAAAACTTGTCAAAAAAAGAAGTCATCCTTTTGGAGGATTTTGAGCTTTCAGGTGGATGGGGAGCAAGTGCAGAATTTGAAGCCGAATTCCCAAAAACCGAAGAGCTAATGAAATACAACAATATGGAAATATATTTTGAAATGAATTGTCCTGAAAAAAATGACAAAAACTGTTATGAGTGGGACATGATAGCAAATCTGCACCTTTGCGAAGATGACAAATGCAATGTATTGATTTCTAGATGGATTACAGCCTATCATCGAAGGGGAGTTTGGCTCACAGACATCACTCCATTCTTGGCTTTCTTCACAGATGGCGGTGTTAAAAATTTCAAAATAAATGTCCCTACAGGAAATTCCTCCTACATAATGGATATGAAAATCTACCTTTCTGAAAAAAACAACACCCTTAGACCTGTAAAAGCCTACAAAATGTGGGAAGGAGGTGCTTTTAATCTTGACTACAATCCATCAAAAAAACCCTACCTGTTAAAAAATCCCGAATCTCGAAAATACACAATAAGTGGAATCATGTCGGGACACGGATGGGGAAGAGACATTGCGAATTGTGCAGAATTCTGCAACCATACACATCATTTCTTTGTAAATGACAAACCGACAGAAATCTTAAGTGATCCAAAAGCTGGAAGCGGAAGTGGATGTTATGACCTTCCAAACAAGGGGGTTGTCCCAAATCAATTTGGAACATGGCCTTATGGAAGAGCCTATTGGTGCCCAGGATGGGATTTGCCACCATTCAATATAGAAGTCAAAAACCTCTCGCGAAAAGAGAATGTAATCGCCTATAAATCT
>CAYFJE010000050.1:0-7996 GCA_964343345.1 uncultured bacterium | reverse complement strand
TTCGTAACTCTTTTTCTGATGCTGAATCAAATCATGTTCAATTGCATCAGTGAATCTTCTTTGTACAGAAAAATCTTTTGCTTCTTCTGTTTTATTTTTCTTGTTTGTTTTTGGCATACCGGACCCCTTTTATAAAAATTAAAAAACGCAAAATGCGTAAAAAATACAACTTGTATTAAAAATTGTTACTCGATCTCAATTTCAGCGCCAGCTTCGGCCAATACTGATTTAATCTCTTCAGCTTCTGAATCAGAAATTCCTTCTTTAAGAGAAACTGGAGCTTTGTCAACAAGTTCTTTTGCTTCTTTAAGCCCAAGGCCTAAAGCACTTTTTACAGCTTTTATAACAGCTATCTTTTGCTGTCCAGCAGCTTTAAGAGTCACCTTAACAGTTGATGGACCAGCATCTCCACCAGCATCATCCGATGCAGCAGGAGCAGCAGCCATTGCTACAGGAGAACCTTGAACATTAAATTTTTCTTTTAATGCCTCAACAAGTTCTACCAACTCGCTAACCTTCATTTTTTCAATACTTTCAATGAGTTTATCTTTGCTCATAATTTACACCACCTCATTTAGATTTATTTTTAGCTATTTCATCAAGAGTCCAAACCAAATTAGAAAGAACGCCATCTAAAGTCCAAACCAGTCCAGAGACTGGGGAGTCAAGACATCCCACTAATTGACCATAGAGATCTTCGATATTGTTTATTTTTGCAAGATTCAAGAAAGAACTGGAATCAACAACCCCGCCCTCTAACAATCCAGCTTTAAAATTAAACGAATCATCACTTTTCAGTCTTTTAACCATCGTTTGGATAACAGGAAAAGGATTTTCTTCAGTCACCAAAACATGCGCTATTGGTCCTTTTATAGTTTCTTTAAAATCCTTTTTTTCATCATCGTTTAAATTCAATTCATCTATAACTCTCCACATTAAAGTGTTTTTCATAACAGAGAAGTTTCCACCAAGGTCCCTAACTTCTCTTCTAAAAAGGGTTTCGTCTTGAACACTTATTGGAGAATTTTGGAAAATTCCAAAAAAAGTACTTTCTTTCACAGAAGAAGCTTTTTTAGAAACTTTATCTTTTTTCTGATTTAAAATTTTTGTGCTAGCCATTATATTTCAACCTTAACCCCTGGGCCCATTGTTAAACTAAGAGAAACTTTCTTCATATATGTACCTTTAACAGAAGATGGTCTCATTGACTTTATCGTGTCATGAGCCATTTGTATATTTTCAAGCAATTCTTTTTTCTTGAAAGATTTTTTTCCCACCTTTAAATGAACATTCCCACCATCATCATTTCTGAAACTCTGTTTACCTTTTAAAAACTCAGATACAGTTCCTTTCATGTCAGAAGAAACTGTTCCGGCTTTTGGGCTTGGCATTAACCCTCTAGGACCTAATACTCTTCCAAGAGGAGCTAAATCTCTCATCATTGAAGGATGTGCTAACAAAACATCAAAATCTAATTTTCCAGATTTAATCTCATCTATCAAGTCTTTTCCACCAACTTTTTGAGCACCAGCACTCTTTGCCTCTTCAGCATTTTTACCATCAGCAACAACAGCAATCAAAGGACTATCTCCCGTCCCATGTGGCAAAAGCATAGTTCCCCTTATTTGTTGATCTGCTTGTTTCGGATCTATTGAAAGCAAAATATGCAAATCAACAGATTCATCGAATTTCGCAGATTTTGCTGAAGCTAAAATGTCTAAACCCTTATCCAACGATGCTGCTTTGAAGCCTGCTTTCTGTTTGTTCTCTAAACTTCTTTTCGATTTTTTCATGAATCTCCATCTCCAGAATCTTCTTGAGTTTCAGAATCAGTAGAGTCTTCGCCAGAATCACTTTCAGAAACATCAGCGGCAGCGGCGGCTTCTTCTTCTTCTTTTGCTTTCATTGCAGCATACTCTTCACCTTTCTTGATGAGTTCCTTGATTTCTTCATCATTTTTATCTCCAACAACAACACCCATTGAACGAGCTGTTCCTTTGACTATATTCATCGCAGCATCAACATCTCTAGTATTCAGTTCTTCAAGTTTTCTTTCTGCTATCGCTTTAACAGATTCAGGAGTAATAGCACCAACTTTTATCCTCAAAGGGTCCGAAGATGCTTTTTCTAAACCAGCGGCTTCTTTGATAAGAGCACTTACAGGAGGCTCAAGCGTTACAAAATCAAAACTGGCATCACGGTAAGCAGTTATTATCACAGGAACAACCTCTCCCTTTCTATTACTTGTAGCACTGTTGAAAGATTGACAAAACTGCATTATATTTACACCTAAGCTAGAAAGAGTGGGTCCAACTGGAGGTGCTGGATTTGCACTGCCTCCAATAATTTGAAGTTTAGCCTTTCCTACAACTTTTTTCTGTGTCATTATGCAGCCACCATCTTATCGATATCAATCTCGACTCTCGTTTCTTTTCCAAATATCGGAATCGTCACACCAGCAAGTCTTTTATCTAAATTTATGTCTTGAACCCTGCCAGTATAATCTTGAAAAGCTCCCTCGAGAATTCTAACCAAATCACCTTCGGCAAATTCAACCGAATCAATAATTTGAGCTTCTCCAATTTGCTTTAATAAAATCTGGACTTCTTCCTCTGACAAAGGTTGTGGATTTTCCCAACCCCCCATCAAATTTATAACACCGTAAATATTATTTATAACATTTTTTATATCGTTCTTTGTTTGGCTGTTGTGATCCATTTGAATATAGACATATTTTGGATAGAGCCTCTTTATCACAACTTTACCTCTTTCTTTTATAGAAG
Organism: uncultured bacterium; assembly: GCA_964343345.1. Taxonomy (GTDB): domain Bacteria; phylum UBP7; class UBA6624; order UBA6624; family UBA6624; genus UBA6624. Next base: position 5,213 of record CAYFJE010000050.1, on the reverse strand, counting down.
TTGCGGGAACTTCAACTCTGTAAACAACATCCTGAAGTGTATCAGCATTCTCTTGACTTATTTTTTCGTAGTACTTTATATTTTTAACTACATCATCTTGTTCTGGGTCTAATGTTGTTGATTCAACATCATCAATACAATTCCTAATAGACAAACCAACCTGTATTTCATACCTGTTTACGGTTTCTAATATGTACCAATCACGACTCATAAAAGAATAGGAGCAAGAATCTTACTTAAAATCAAATCAATAAGGCCTAAAAAAAGTGCGACAATGACAATCACGAATAGAACGCCTCTAGTTGCATTAAGTGTAATACTCCTAGAAGGCCATGATATCCTTTTCATTTCGGCTTTAAAATCATTAAAATTTGATTGAAGATTCATAAACTAACCCTTTACCTCCTTGTGTAAAGTATGTTTTTTTAAACGTGGAGAATATTTCATTAACTTCATCTTTTCAGGAGAGTTTAACCTACTCCTGGAACTTCTGTAATTCCTATCACCACACTCTGTACACTCTAAATAAAAATGCACCCTGCGACCATCTTTCTTTGCCATAACTTTATATCTATCCTTGTAAGAAAAAACTTACTTAAGAATCTCTGTAATAACGCCAGTCCCTATAGTTTTTCCACCTTCTCTAATAGCAAATCTTAAATTCTGCTCACATGCAACTGGATATATCAAAGTAATATGAGCTTCAACATTGTCACCAGGATTTGCAAATTCAACAGACTGCCCATTGTTTGGGTCAGCTAAAGAATCTACTGATCCAGTAATGTCTCCCGTCCTTACAAAGAACTGAGGTCTGTAGTTAGATTTAAAAGGAGTATGTCTTCCACCTTCTTCTTTCTTGAGGATATAAACCTGAGCTTTAAATTCAGTAGCAGTTTTTATTGATTTAGGTTTAGCAATAACCATACCTCTTTCTAACTCATCCTTTTTTGTACCTCTCAAAAGAATACCAGCATTATCCCCAGCAATTGCATTACCAAGGTTTTTATTAAACATTTCAATACCTGTAGCAACAGTATCCTGATCTCTTCCCATTCCCAAACAAGAAACGGCATCACCAATGTTTAATGTGCCTCTTTCAACCCTTCCAGTACAAACCGTTCCACGACCCTTGATCGAAAAAATGTCTTCAATAGGCATAAGGAAATCTTTATCCTGATCTCTCTCAGGAAGTGGGAAGTATTCATCAACAGCTTTCATAAGATCTACTATTTTTTCTTCCCATTCTGGTTTACCTTCAACAGCACCAAGCGCACTCCCGTAAATGATAGGAGCGTTATCTCCGTCATAACCATGATTATTTAACAAGTCTCTAATCGTCATTTCTGTAAGCTCTAACATCTCATCAGCATCATCACCTTCAGAAGCTTTAACCTTGTCAACTTTGTTAACAAATACAGCCAAAGCAGGAACATTTACCTGTTTTGAAAGCAAAACATGCTCTGCTGTTTGAAGCATAGGCCCATCATCTCCCGCAACAACAAGTATTGCTCCATCCATCTGAGCTGCACCGGTTATCATATTCTTGATGTAGTCAGCGTGACCTGGACAATCTATATGTGCATAATGTCTAGTCTCTGTCTCATACTCAATATGAGAAACATTGATAGTAACACCCCTTTCTCTTTCCTCTGGAGCTTTATCAATATCCTCAAAAGCAGTTTGTTCAGCAAGACCTTTCGCAGCTAAAACCTTACTTATAGCTGCTGTCAATGTAGTCTTACCATGGTCAACATGACCAATCGTCCCAATATTCATGTGGGGTTTATCTCTATTAAAATCTCCCATTTTTAATTCCTCCTAAAAGTTAATTTTTATTTTAAGCCCAAGGTCGGAATTGAACCGACGACCTCGTCCTTACCAAGGACGCGCTCTACCCCTGAGCTACCTGGGCAAAGCGAGAGACGGGACTCGAACCCGCGACCCTCAGCTTGGAAGGCTGATGCTCTGCCAAACTGAGCTACTCTCGCATTCCAAGCCATGGAGGGAGAGGGATTCGAACCCCCGTACGCATACGCGAGCGAGTTTACAGCCCGCCTCCTTTGGCCACTCGGACATCCCTCCCAAACAAAATATCTGTGTGTCATACAAACTAGAGATTCTAGCACTTATTTTGATTTTTTATACAAATTTAATCAATATAACCCATTCGCCCTTAACCTGTTTAGGCAAACTTCTCAAAACTTTCTGCGGAGATCCATCAATTCTTTTTTCATAGATTTTTGAAATTTCGGAAAAAAGCTGTAAATCTACATTAATAAATTTATCAGTTAAAAAAATAAAATCTTTTAACCTAGAAGGATTCACAAAAACAAGATGTGTTCCTTTTAGGTTAGACATTTTAGTCAACCAGCTTAGAACTCTTTTTTCTCCTTTTGGTGGAAAGCCCCAAATGAAAGAAGGTAAAGTTGGCCACCTGCTTAAGGAAAGTGCTGCAGTTACAGAAGAAGGCCCAGGTAGAGAAAATACAGATACTTTGTTTTTTACAGCTAAAGAAATAATTTCATATCCTGGGTCTGCTATATTTGGAGATCCTGCATCACAAAGCAATCCAATTTTCTTCCCATCAAGAAAAAACTTCTCGATTTTTTTTCTTGAAATGCTTTTTTTGTTTAAACTCCATTTAAAAACGGATGAAGAGCCTAAAACCCCTAATGAATTAATTAACTTTTTATATTTTGTTAAACTTTCTACTAATAACAAATCGCAATTTTCAATTGTTTTTTTTAACCTAAAAGAAGAATCTTCTAAATTCCCAATTGGCGTAGATATTACCCAAAGTTCTGAGTTTGACATAATTTATACCTAGCTTCGAAACAGTATTGGATTTTCTCTTTTAATTAACATTATCAAAGAGATAAGTAAAAAAAGAAAATTTGGAAACCATGCAGAAACAACAGCTGATAAACCAATCTTACTTAGAGCTATTCCAATCAACATTACAACATAATAAAAGAAAATCACTAACATTGAAATGCCTATACCCATTCCAGGGCCTACTGGTTTCCTCTCAAAAGAAGAGCCCATCGCTATTCCCAGCAAAGCAAAAATCATAGAAGCAAAAGGAACTGCGATTTTCAATTCTGTTTGAGTGGCTAATTTATCAGCTTTTAAAAGATCCCCTCTAGACCTTACAGTTTCAACATACTTCTTCGCATTAAGGTAAGTCATTTCTTGAACATCTTTTGTTCTTAGTTTTTTAATCTTTGTTGGACTCTCTTCAAAGAAAACTCTCAATTTATCTTGTTTTAAATTTGCAAAACGACCATTTCCAAGATTAGAGATTGTTGTAACATTGGAAAGTTCCCAAACTCCATCTTGAGAAACATAAAAACCTTTTTCAGCTAAAAAATATTCCGAGAACATCAATTGCCCTTTCTTGTCCTCGTAACTAAATAAATGAAGATTTTGTAAAATATCATTATCTAAATTATCAGCAATCAAATTCCACTTCACATTTCCTGATGGGTAATAAGACTCAAAATTTACATTATTTGACTGCACATTACCTTCTTTGTATATCTCAACAACCAAATTTTCTATCTTCTCCACAGATGCAGGAATAAAAAACTCATTCAATGAAAGTGAAAGACCGAAAGAAAAAACGCCAATAAGGACAACACTCAAAGACATTCTTCTTAAACTTGATCCTGAAGCGAGAGCGGCTCTCAATTCACCACTTGAAGAAAGTTGTGAAAAAGTCAAAATTGAAGCTAGCAAGATTGTCATAGGTATTGCAACAACAAGGGACTGAGGTATTCCTAATACTAAAAAATCAACTACTTTTTCTATTGGTGTGTCCATGTCGACAATCATTTTTATTGCAGTTTTAAAAGAAGCAGCAAACAATACAAAGAAAGTAAAAGTTGCTAACCCATAAAGAAAAAGTCCTCTTATTTGCCTCAGGATAAAAACATCAATTAGCTTCAAGTTAATTTCCTAAATAAATTTCTTTTGCTTTTTTTGATTTTTTAATCTCTTCCGGAGAACCCTCAACTTCTATCTTCCCTTCATTCATTAAATATATCCAATCTGCTATTTTAAGCATCGCAAGATGATTGTGGTCTGTTATCAAAATTCCCAAACCTCTTTTCTCTTTAAGCAAAATAATGATTTCATGTAATTGTTGAATATGCAAAGGATCAACACCAGTGAAAGGCTCATCTAAAAGTATAAAATCAGGATTATTGGCTATAGAACGAGCAATCTCAACCCTTCTCCTTTCTCCTCCAGAAAGAGTGTAACCTAAAGAATTCCTTAAATGTGTTATCCCCATCTCTTCGAGCAACTCTTCTACTCTGTCTTGATGCTCAATCTTAGGAATTTTATTGACCTCAAGAACCAACCTTATATTTTCTTCAACAGTCAATTTTCTGAAAATGCTAGGACTTTGATCAAGGTATCCAATACCTAATCTTGCTCTCTTGTAAACAGGAGCCTTTGAAATGTCTTTATCATTCAAAAAGACTTGTCCCTTATCTGGTTTGACCAAACCTGTAATCATATAAAAAGTCGTTGTTTTTCCAGCTCCATTTGGACCAAGCAAACCAATCGCTTTTCCTTTGGGTATTGAAATATTTACATCATCAACTACGGTACGAGAACCGTATTTTTTAACTAAACCTTTTGATTGGATGTTCGTCACACTTAAAGTATAAATCTAATAGATAATAAAAACAATTAAAAAAGATTAAATCATCTGGTTCAATCTAGACAAAAGCTCATCATTTACTTCAGAAGTACCCAAATTCCCTCCAAGGTCAACAGTGCTTTGGTTGTCTCTTAGCATAGATGTTACAGCATCATTCAACAAAATTGCCTCTTTGTTTTTATTGTTATTCTTCAACAATAAAGCCATGCTTAAAACTGCTGCAAAAGGATTAGCCACATTTTTTCCTGCATATTTTGGAGCAGATCCATGGACAGGTTCAAAAAGAGAGATTTTTCCCGGATGTATATTGCCAGACTCCGCCAAACCCAAACCACCAACTATCTGAGCTCCTATATCAGAAATAATATCACCGAACATATTGGTAGAAACGATAACACCAAAAGACTCAGGTCTTTTAACTAATTGCATGCTACAAGCATCAACATAAAGATGATCCGCTGAAATGTTCGAATACTCTTGACTGACCTCGTTGAAGATATCAAGCCACAATTGATGTCCGTGCCTTAAAACATTACTTTTGTCA
>CAYFJE010000049.1:0-8124 GCA_964343345.1 uncultured bacterium | reverse complement strand
GTTTGGAATATTGATTTTGACTATCAGAAACTTGGAAAACTTTCTCCGCATTCTGATTTAAAAAATTTCATTTTGTCTTGGGGAAATTACAAATCATCAAAAGTAAAAGATGCAAAGAAGAATTTGAAAGACTGGGATGAGGAAGGTATAGCAAATTATCATTTTCTTGAGTATCACAGTTTGAATTCAAGAATTTCTTCTTCTCTTGGACAGACTGAAGAAGCTCTTGCATCTCTTGAAAAAATGGCGATAAGTGGAGGGGGAGAAGATGGGGTGTATAGAAAAGCTGGATATCTTTTTTATCTAGGGCTTTTTGATGATGCCGAAAAGGAATACAAGAGGTATTTGAACAGGTATCCGGAAGGGCCAAGGGCAGATTTATGCAAATATCATCTTTTTAGACTCAATGCTATAAAAAATCCAAATATTGCTCTTTCTTATATTTCAGAGATTAAGGATGTCGATCTTCAGCCAAATAAGCTTTATTGGGAATACAGATTTGGAGGTCATATTCAAAAAAAAGAAGAGCTTTTGAGAAAATACCCTTTTTCTTTTTTTAGTTCATATATTTTTGAAAAAGAAGGTTTTTCTGAAAAAGAGTGGTGGGATTTGGTTTTTTCTAATTCAGGAAATGTTGGTTTTAAGGAAGATGAATTAAGTTATTATGAAGATTTAATCCCTAAAATAGTCTTAAAAGAGGTAAGTTTCAGATATTCACAAGGAGAAAGAAGCTACAGTAATCTTTTAAGGATTTCGTCTTTGTTAATGAAACTGCAAAAAGGAATCAAGGCAAGGCTTTATGCCGGTTTTTTGTTGGATGGAATAACTAAAGAAAATTTTTCAGAAGAGAGTATCGTAAAAATACTTTTCAACTTTTGGCCAACTCCATACGATGAAATTTTTGGTGGTTTCAATTTTGGAAAAAATGAAAACAGGCTGCTTATGTATTCTTTAGTTCATAGGGAGAGTGCATTTCAGCCAAATGCCATATCTTCAGCAGGTGCTATCGGGTTAACACAGGTTATGCCTTCTACTGCCTTGGGGGTTCTTAGAAGTCTTCATATGGATGCTTCAATCGAAGAGGTAAAAATCCTTTTGAAAGAACCTAGTCTAAATTTTTTGGTTGGTTCGACTTATCTGGACGAAATGCTTGAAAAATATAATGGTGATATTGTTGCTGCTTTATTTGCCTACAATGCAGGATCATCAAGGGTTGACTCATGGCTTGACCGTATTGATGAGAATGAATATGAGGATTTAAAGGATCCTTTAAGAATATTAGAAATACCTCTTTCAGAACCAAGAATATACGCAAGATCAATCCTTACAAATCTATTCATGTATCAAAGATTAGATGGTTATGCCTTAGAGTAGCAGTTTATTAATAGCATGTCGAAAAAGAAAACAGAAAAATTCATTGAATTTTGGAAACCTTACATTGAAAAGGAAATGGAAGACAGGGTTGACTCGCTTGAAGGAGTTTCTGTTTTGAAGGAAGCGGTTTCCTATGCGCTTTTCAGTGGTGGAAAAAGGGTTCGCCCTTTATTTTATTTGGCTCTTGTTCACAGTATCCATCCAGTTAATCAAGAGTGGGACTGGGAGCCTTCTGTCGGAGAACCGATGTTGCAAGTAGCATGTTCGTTTGAATATTTTCATGCTTTTACATTGATACAAGATGATTTGCCATGTATGGACAATGATGCGTTGCGAAGAGGTAAACCCTCATTATGGAAAAAATTCGGAGAGTCCACAGCCTTGCTTGCAAGTAATGTTTTATTGGGGATGTCTTATGTTTCAGGCATATATACAGAGGGAGGTGATAATTACTCCGACACATCTTATCCTTTTTCAGAAATGTTGATGCCAGATAGCGTTATTGGAGGTCAGGCACTTGATTTGGGTCTTCAAAAAGGTGCTGCCCGAGAAAAGATTAACTACATGAAAACAGCTCATTTTTTTGAAAAGATGGCATATGTGGCTGAATCCGAATGTCGACATGATTATGGTAAGTCTCGTACTGTAAATCGTTTTAAAGACTTGCCTGAATTCGCTGTAATGTTTGGTGCCTATTTCCAGCACAGGGATGATTATTTTGACTCTGTAACTGATTTCGAAAAAAATGAATCGAAGAAAAAGATGGAACAGGCAATGGAACATCAAAACAGGTTATTGAAAAAGATGGATTTGCAGGATTCTGTTTTAGGAGGTTTTGCTTCTTGGTTGATAGACAAGGAGTAAATTTCGAAAAATGGGTTGCTGCTGGCAATTCATTTATTGTTGTTGACGGAGATTCTGTCAAGAATGATGAAAGGTCCAGATTTGCAATAAAAGTTACTGATTCAGAAAATTACATTCAGGCAGATGGTGTTCTTTTTGTGAGTGTCATTGACGATGATTTGATTAGATGCGATGTTTACAACAAAGACGGAAGTATTGGTGAAGTTTCATTGAATGGGTTCAGGATTGCTTCTGCTTACTGTTTTTCAAACAGTAAAAGGGTTGGATGGAAATGGAGTTCTCTAAGTTTGGATAAATGGATATCATCCCAGGTAAGCGATAGGTGGCAAATAGAAAATATTTCTTCTGAAGATGGGTTATTTTCTGTGAGTTTAAAGCAAGAGGGTCTTGATAATTACCATTGTGAAAAAATTAATGTAGATGTCTTAAGCGGTTGGTCTGTTTTTGGTGTTGGAAATCCTCATTTTGTCATCCCTCTAGACCAAGAATACCAATTGGAAGAATCTCATTATGAAAATGTGTTTAAAAAGGTTTCTTCAAACGAGAATTTTCCATTCGGTGTAAATGTTCATTTTCTCAAAAGGGTAAATCAACTCGGCGATTATTTGATCCAAACATATGAGAGAGGTGTTGGCAGAACATTATCTTGTGGCTCTGGATCTCTTGCTTCTTCTATATGTGTAAATAATGAGATTGACAAGGATATAGAGCATATAAAAACAAAATCTGAAGGTGGTATTCTAGAAGTGGTGTTTGGGGAAGATTTTGTTATCTGTAAAGGTCCAGCAATAAAAACTTTAAGCGGTTGTGTAGAAAATTTCTAAGCGTAATATTCCATTATGTAACCTAGGTTTAATTCTTCAGTTATTGGAATTTCTGAAATCTCCGGATATCTTTCGTATTTAGATGTCCATTTATCTTGGTTTACAACAAGCCATCTTGGAGAACCTCTTCCAATAACCTCTGAAACTTTCTCTTTGAAGAATGTTTTTTTCATTGATCCAGGTTTCAAAGAGAGAATATCTCCAGGCCTACAAGCATAAGAGGGTTTATCTGCTTTTCTTCCATTTATATAAAAATGACCATGAACTACAAGCTGTCTAGCTTCTCTTTGTGTTCTTGCAAAGCCACTTTTTAATGCAATTGTATCAAGTCTTGATTCAAGAAGCCTCATGAGTATTTCTTCAGAAGATCCCTTTTTGTTTTTTGCCTCTCTTACATAACTGGCAAATTTCCTTTCTTTGAGATTGTAGATAGCCCTTAGTCTTTGTTTTTCAAGAAGTCTTATCTTGTAGTCACTAGATTTTCTTCTTCGCATGTTTGTCCCATGTTGTCCTGGAGGATGTTTTCTCCTTGCAAGTGGGTCACGATGAGTCCCAACAACATTCATTCCTAGTTTCCTAGAAAGAGCGACTTTCTTTTGTTTAATTGACATATTACAAGCCTATATTATATCTTATTAGCTTTTAAAAATTGAAGATAGTCTGATTATTCCCCAAATAACAAGGGCAAAACAAAGACCCGAAGCTAATCCAACCAAGGCAGCATAAAACCAATTTTTATCAATTTTTTTCATAAACTTTTTCAGAATTTTATATATATAAAAGGTTTTCCTTTTATCGAGAACCTTTGCAAGCACCCATCTCTTGAAAGTATCTCTATAATTTCCTTGCTTTTTTGAACATCTGTATTTTTCTGTATTTTCTTCTGAATCAATGTAATTATTTTTTGTTCAGGACATACTATGTTTCCTGAATTTCTAAAATCAAGAAGCACACTTTTGTATCCATTTTTTTCATTTTTTGAAACAACTGATACTCTCCGCTTGTTTGAATTCTCAGATTTTTTGATGATTTTTAAAAAATTTTCAAATAAATTTTTCATAAAGTCTAGTCTATTTCAATTTTATTGATTCTTTTCTGATGTCTGTCTCCTTCAAAATCAGTTGAAAGAAAAGTTTTTACTAGTTTTATAGCTTCATTTTTACCTATCATTCTTTCACCCAGGCATAATACATTTGCATCATTGTGTTTCCTTGTCATGATTACAGATTCTTGATCATGTACTCTGGCAGCTCTTATCTTTTCATGCCTGTTTGCAGCCATAGACATTCCTATTCCGCTCCCACAAACCAGTATTCCATATCTTGCATCTCCTTTTTTAATGCTTTCACAAAGTTTATGTGCAAAATCAGGGTAGTCAACAGAACCTTCTTGAGTTGGTAAAAGATTCAAGAATGAAAAATTTTCTTTTAGGTTTTCAATGATGTAAAGTGAAAGTTTTTTTCCTGCATGGTCACAAGATATAGCAATTCTTAAGTTCTCATCCATAATAACTCTTCTCCTTCAAATACAATATTTTCTTTCCTTAGCCCAGATGCTGGTTTCAAATTCTTTTCTATAAGTATTTCTTTATCTTTGGAACAAAGTATATAAAGGTTTGGCAGTAAAGAGCCTTCGTTTTCCCAAAAATTTGACAATTCAGACAAAAGTTCCTCATCATTGTTTTTTCTTTCATAACCAAGCTTTTTCGCAATTAAGGATAATTTGGTTTCTTTTGAAGTTTTATATAGGTTTATGAAAATGCCATCAAAAGTAAACGATTCAGCTATTTTTGAAACATTCTCATTAAGGATAAAACTTTTGTAATTTTCTGAAAACATTTGATACCTTTGAAGGCTCCAATTCCCAATTTTTTCATAAATATCTTTCCAATCTCCTTGAGTTCTTTCCCAATGGCTTATAGAAACCAGGAGAGAATTTAGTAAAACCCCTTTTGAAACTGTTCCATCTTCGAATTTCTCTAAAATCTTTTTGGTGTTTTTGTAGATTCCATTTTCAAGTATTGGTTTTTCAAGGGATATTTCTGAAATTGTTTTTCCGTTAAAGTTTATAGGTTTTTTAGCTGTTAGAAAAAATGTATGAAGGTTATAGGTCATCTCGTCTTTATTGGAGGAAAAAAGATTTATGTCGGATTCTTTAAACTCAGAAAAAATTCTACAAAAAGGATCTCCAGATACAGCTAGTCTTTTTATCCTTTTCCTTTGAAAAATTTCAATTATGTCAGATCCAAAAATATTCATTATTAATTTTTCATAATTTCCATTAGTATGTTTATGAGAGAAGGATCAGCTATGTTTTTCAAGTATGTATTTATTGATTCGTTTATTTCTGTTTTCCCTTTTTTCTTTCTGTAAGGTCTATCGTGTTGGAGGGCAACATATGTATCAGCAATTCTAAGGATTCTGCTTGGTACAGGTATCTTGCTTCCTTTTAGACCGTCTGGATAACCTGAGCCATCCCAAGCCTCATGGGAACTTCTAATTATTTTAGAAACATTTGGTAGGCTTTCAATTTCTTTTGTCGCTCTTTCTCCTATCAGTGTATGGTTCTTAATTGTTTTTTGATCTGTTTCTGAGAGATTTTCTTTTTTCATATAAGTTTTTTCATCTTGGGCAAGAATTCCTATGTCTGAAAGGAATGCAGATATTTTCATTTCAAATAATTCTTCTTGATTCATTCCAATTGCTTCTCCAAGTTTTGCAGCAAGCAGCGCAACTTTGCTTGGGTGAGTTGCTAAGAACGGTATTTTTTCGCCTATCAGGTTAGAAAAAACAACTGATATTGCTAATAGATATGCTTGAGATTCAAAATCAGAAAGTTCTTGTCCTGAATCTTTAATTTCCTTTATTTTTTTATAGGAAGATTTTTTTACATCTATTTTTTCTTTGAAATCGATGAATTTATCAACAAGTTGCGGTTGAAATCTTGTTTCTTTTGATTCATTCAATATTTTATTTATTTCAGATTTTGTTCTTTTTGGCCTATAAGGTCTTTCTCTGCTTAAAGTGTCATTTAAATCACAAATAGATAAAATCTGTTTTGCATTTGTAAATTCACCAAGCATTAATTGATCTGGGTAACCGGTCCCGTTCCAACTTTCATGATGATGCCTAATCAAATTTGCAACTTCTTTCATCGAGGGAATGTCTTTCACTATCTTGTAACCAACAATTGAATGTCCTTCTATTTTTTTTCTTTCTGCAGGAAGCAATGGTCCTTTTTTGTAAAGTATTGAATGCGGTAATGTCGTTTCTCCGATGTCATGCAAAAGTGCAGCATAATAGAGGTTTCTTTGTGTTTTTAAAGTAAGTCCAAATTCATCGGAAAAACTAACTGCAAGATTTGCAACACCTTGAGCATGAGAGCTTGTGTGACCTTCGATTTCATCAAGTATCTTTGAGAGACATTTTATCAATTGTGAGAGTATGTCAAATCTTTTCATTTTTAATCCTTACACAGTTTTTTCCTTCAGATTTTGCCAAGTACAAGCATTCATCAGCAATAGATATTATTTCATTTAAAGTGTTTCCATTTTTAGGGTATGTTCCAATTCCAATTGAAACTGTAAAGTTTATTTTTTCATCATCATTTACAGCGATAGTTATTCCTTGAATTTCTTTTAATAGTTTTTGAGCTGCTTTTTCTGTATTTTTTAAACCAGATTCAAGCAAAAGCAACATAAATTCCTCACCACCATATCTTCCTGCCAGATCCCCAGCTCTAGACCTTTTTTGAATGTATTGTGCTAGATTTTTCAAGACCTCGTCCCCAACTTGATGTCCATATGTGTCGTTGATTTCTTTGAAATTATCAACATCAAGCATCATTATGCTGAAAGTTCCTTGATACCTTTTGGCTCTTTCAAGTTCAATGTTTCCTAATTCAAAAAACCTTCTTCTGTTGAGAAGGTTTGTCAAACTATCTGTTTGAGCTAAGAGTCTCAATTCTTCTTGAAGGTTTTTGTTTTCAAGTATTCTTGAAAAGTCTTTTGCCGCAATTTCAAAAAAGGTGTTATCACGATTATTGAAGGAAGATGAGGTTGATTTCATTAATGCTAAGAATCCGACCCTTGAATTTCTTTCGAAAAGATGTGTGATGATCATGCTTTTTGGCAAAATATCTTCAACAATTGCTCTTGGTTCTTTTGGGAAATGAAATAAGCCTTCAGCAAAATTGGTTTTTGATATTCTCGAAACTTCTTCCCAATCAAACGGGCTTAAAGAATTTCTGTGTTTTTTTTCTTTAAATATTTTCAATAGCGCATCAAGGAGTTCAGGATCATGTGTGTTTGATTGAGCTATCAGTGTTTCTGCTGTTTTTTTTGAAAATTTTAAAAAGTGATCTGGGTTTCTTTCTAATTTAATCTCTTTTTTATTGTTGGAATAGAACATTATTGCATAATCAGCATCTAAAGCATCATATAATTTTTCTAAAAATAATTCAGCTAGATCCTCTGGAGAATTTGTCATTTCTGAAATATTTTTAAGCAAAGACAATTCAGCAACTTGTCTTTCAAAATGCTCCCTAAAAACGGCATGATACCTTTTTAAAGTTTCATTAAAAACAATTTCTAGTTTTTCTTTTTTCAGATATTTATCAAAAAGTTTTTTTTCTTTCTCTGTAAGGAGTTTTTTGAAACTTCTTACACACTGCCAGAAAGCTTTGTCAATGTTTGATGGATCTATGTCTTTTTCAATCCAGTAATCAAAATTTTTTCTTATTAGGATTGTTACCTGGTTGTCTTTCATTGATATTAAGCTTTTGTCAAACGAGGAAAAAACCCCGAATATAAAATCTCCCAAAAGTTGTTTTATGGATTCTATTGAATTCTCGGGAAAGAGTTCTACAAAAGCCTTTGGAGGGTTAGCTGTAAATTCAAGCAAATACTTTCTTAAGATTGTTCTAAGAAAATCATATTTATATTCAATGTTTTTTTCCACTTTCAATAATTTTATAGGTTGTAATGCTCTTATAGGATAGAATTGCTTTTATTCTGACGCGGGGTGGAGCAGTGGTAGCTTGTCGGGCTCATAACCCGAAGGTC
>CAYFJE010000048.1:0-8191 GCA_964343345.1 uncultured bacterium | reverse complement strand
CTCTTATTGTGGAAAAAGGGTGAATGATTGCGCCTTCCTCAATTACAACATTTTCGCCAATGTATACAGATTCAGGATGGTCGATAATTACACCTTTTTTAATCCAGAAATTCACAAAATTTTTCAAAATCAAAAAGCGCCGGAAAATCTCAAGTAGAGACCGTCATGTCCATCTGGGGTTAAGAACATATCATCTGCACCACCGTCAGAATAACCAATAACAACCCTTAAGCCGTCTGTAATCAAACGTCCTATCTCAAACCTATATCCAGATTCGTTTACATCCCCATACATAAATCTATCTTCGGCAGTGATGTTCCATTTTTTGTACTGATAACCAAGCCTAAGAGATTTGATTGCAATATTCTCTTCTCCATTTTGATTAAATGAAGACCGTGAACTATATCTGCCACTAATCGATAAAGAGTTAGGTTGCCAAGATAAAGAATATGTTTGTATGTTATGGTCTGAAAACTCAGTCCAACCATTATCTCTTATCTCTAGTGTAGAACCACTAAGAGATAGATTTTTAGAAGGACTCCAAACTAAAGAGGAAGCTAGTTTCGTATATTCTTTTAGAGTATTTTCAACTGAAGTTTCTCTTTTTCTATCAGTACTAAAAGAATACTTTGTTGCACTGTTTAAAGACTTGGTTATTCTTGACTCTAGAGTCTTGTGTCGATGGTGATTGTTAAATGGATTTAAATACTGATTTGCACCCCAGTTAACATTCCAGCCGTCAAGAACATGGTTTCCACCAAGGTTATAACCTTCCCATTGATCATCACTTACCTCATTACCAGTGAGAACGATATTTGCATTGATGTTATTTGAAGAATTGGGTTTCCAATTTAAATTTAAATCCTCACGCAAACTAAGCCATCGACCCTGTTCTTCTATGACATCGGTAACAGAAACAGACAAAGCACCATTAACACTTTTTTCGTATTTAAACATTTGTAATTTGTGTTTAGGGTCTGTCCAACTAGACCTCACATCTCTGGACAATTTCAAATCTAAATCTTTTGTAAAAAAATTTCCTTTAATATTTAATTCAGAATAATGCTGATAAATATTTTCTAATTTTCTTAAATTCCAATTTCCTTTCGAAGAAGACCCAAAAAACTTAAATTCTTTTTCGTCAACAATTCCGCTATTTTGAGCTTTTAGGACATTAGTGTTCCTGAATTGAAAATTTATACCATGCCCTAAATCCTTATTTAGATAAGTGTTTAATTTTTCTTCTAAAAGATTAGGGTCTTTTCTGCTTTCTTTTGAAAATGTAAGTTGACCAAAACCTTTGATGTTTTTGGATAAATCTATTTTTGATCTTTTGTAAATATTCTGACTTAAAGAATGTTCTTCATTGTAAAAATGAGCAGATGCTCCGAAGAATCCAAGGAAATCTGAATTGTTAAAACCTATTTCGCTGATTTTTTTATCCTGACCAACCCAAACATCTTTTGAACTAAAACCTTGCTGCATGTTTGAATGAGAATATGAAAAATTACCCAAATTCCCAGCATTCAAAGAAGCATTAAACTTATCCGATTTATTCCAATCACCATCAATGACATCAACATAATCAAAAGTGACACCTCCATCCTCTGAAATATATTCTCCAGTATCAGAAGATTTTGTTCTTGCTTGCTGGTATCCAAATGAAAAATCTGAATGATTGAAACTTATATTATGACCTTCAAGCTGATAATCTCCCAATTGTCTTGCTTCATTGACTTTTGTAATACCAAATTTCCAACCATTACCCAAATTGTGTTTAACTTTGGTTGTCCAAGTACCACCGTCATCTTCTTGCAATATCCAATCATAGGAAACCTTTAAGGAAAGCTCTTCTCCATTCAAGTGTCCGTACTTTTCTTGGGCAATATCAGCTAAAGGATAAAGGAGCCTTATTGCTCCACCTTCATGGACATAATGAATTGAATCGTCAAGTTTCCAAGATCCCGCAAAACTCCCATCGAATCTGTTAATGTCGAGATGAACTTGAATTGAATTTTCTTTTCTATCAACATTTCTTAATCTGTAAACAAAACCATTATTGTTCTTGAATATATCTTTTGTCTTTTGAACAGGATGTTCGGAAAGTGTTGAAACAACAGATGTGTTGTTTTTGTTCCAATTAACTTCATAGCCTTCGAAAGACAAGTCATGTCTTGCAAAAGCCAAACTCGTATCCTTACTTCTCACATTTCCATACCGAATACTCGCATTTGAAGAACTAACATTCCAACTAAAACCAGTACCGTAACTGTGAGAGGTTGTTGAGGAATCGGCAAAAAGATAATTATGTCTTGAAAAATCTAAACCCTGATTACGGTTGATAGATCTATCATTCCAATCCCTAAGACCATCAGAATATGACAATTCCATATTTATTCCAGAATAATTACTTATATACCTGAAAGACCCTCCCATTGAGGTTGTTGAACCCCCAAAAGAAAGTGAACCAATTGCACCAAAACCACCTTTCCGTTTCCATGGATGCTCTTGTTTCACTAATGGAATATTTAAAGTTGCTAAACCTCCAGGCAGAATCAAAATATCTTGAATTTCAAAACCTATTTTTGGACCCCAGCCTTGAGGAACTCCTGAAAAAACCTCTACAACTCTTGAGCCAGGAGCCAAGCCATCAATATGGAACCTTCCATTTTTATCGGTTTTCACAGTGGTTCCATTTTCAAATTTGAGAACAAGCCCCTGAACTCCTAACTCTTTCTCGTCGTAAAAACCGTCCTCGTTTTCATCAAGCCAAGACTTACCGACAATCATTCCTAAAGAAAAAAGCCTATTAGGAAGAACCTGAACATTCACATTTGACCTATTTGAAACTATTGTTCCTTGAGGTGTAGACACAAACATTTCCAATGACTTTGACCCATGTTGAGTCATGTCATAATTCTTCATATCAAGCTCAATTAAATGAACTTCCCCTGGATTTAATTGGGGTAAAAGTATTCTTGATTCTTCATTATTTAACTTAACACCCCTGGGGGCTTTGAAGGATAATTCAGATCCTGCAGGAAGTCCGTTTGGGACAGTGATTGAAACCTGAAGTTTCAAAGGCTCAGCCATAATCAGTTGAGTTCTTTCCGGCGTAACAACAAGGCCAACATCATTAAAACTTAAAGCTTCCCAATCAATTGACATTTTTGGATGAAGATACTGGTAAGAAATACCTTTTTCATTTTTTATTTCAGCAATACAAGATACACCAAGATCAATCTTTTCTTCAGATACCTCTTCTCCTGATTTAGGATCCAAACACCTTACGGAAGTTTCAGAAAATTTTACAAATACATCTTCAGAAAGGCTAAGCCTTCCTTCCTCGTTCATGAGAACAAAAAACAAAAATAAGTTAAATAAAAAACTCATCAATATCTTCTATTTTAAGTAAAATAGAGTAAAAATTACTCCAATTAAACAACTTTAAATGCGAAAACCTCGCCAATCTTATCTATCCTATATCTATAATTGTACAAACTATGAATTCAAGTAGAAAAAAGAAAATACTCAAAATCCTTTCTGAAAAAGCTCTTAAAATAGCGGAAAAAGGAAATTATTTTTCTCTTGCATCAGGAAAGAAAAGTAAATATTATCTTGATGGAAAAATCGTCACAATGAATCCTAACTTGTTGAAAACAACTGCAAACCTCATGATAGATGAAATCATAAATCAAGAATGGAAGCCAGATGCAATTGGAGGCTTAACACTTGGAGCAGACCCTTTAGCTTATGCAATAAGCCTAGAAGCTAAATCTAGAGGTATAGACTGGCTCCCTTTCGTTGTTAGAAAAGAAAGAAAAAATAGAGGAACAGGAAAACAGATTGAAGGTCTTCTAAAAGAAAAAATGAACTTAGTAATCTTAGAAGATGTGACGACAACGGGATCCTCAGCAATGATTGCAGCGAATGCAGTAAAAAACGAAGGACATAATGTAATAGGGATAATGACAATGGTTGACAGAGAAGAAGGAAGCCTTGGTCTTTTTAAAAATGAAAAAATGTCTTTTTCAAAACTCTTTAAACTTTCGGACCTTGTTGAATCAGCTTCTCAATCTCATTAAATAAACGTTTTGAAACACCTTTCCTTGATTTAACCGCTTCAGAAGCAAAAAGGCCAACCTCTTTTCTTTTTGATTTATCTTTTAGCAAATTTTCAATCACGTCGACGAGTTCATTACTTGAAGCAGACATTGCTCCGCCCGAATTTACTAAATACTGAGCAACCTCTCTAAAATTATCCATAGATGGTCCAAAGATTGTTGGAACTCCGAAAAAAGAAGGCTCTATAGGGTTATGCCCTCCTCTTTTCACCCATGAACCACCAACCAAGGCAACATCCCCTATAGAGTAAAGATTTGAGAGTAACCCAATTTCATCAATTAATAAAATATCGATTTTTTCCCAATTAAAATCCTGTCCTTCTGACCAAGAAACCGTTTTAAAATCTGAAAAAAGATTTCTTAGATATTCTTTTCTTTCAATTTTTCTAGGAGCAATTACCAATTTTAAATTTTTAAATTTATTTTTTAAAACTCTATATGCATCACAAACTAAATCTTCTTCACCATAATGAGAACTTCCTAAAACAATAATTTTTTCATTTTTTATTTTGAGAACAGAGCGTTTTAATCTCTTGATTTTGGGAATTTTGTCATACTTCAAATCACCAAGACAAACCCCCTTGATTTTTTTGTAAACACTTGATTTTGAAATTGTTGATGCTTTTCTTAAATCCTCCAAACTTTTCATGAAACATAAATCAAATTGCCCAATCATCCATGACAAAGCCTTGTAGTAAAGCCCTTTTGCCTTAAATGCTCTATCAGAAATTCGACCGTTTAGCCAAAAGAGAGGAAGTTTTCTTTTTTTACATTCACTTATACAAACTGGCCACAATTCGGTTTCAACAAAAAAAACAGCTTGGGGTTTTGCCTTGCTGAAAAAAGATTTTACATTTTTACTAAAATCAAAAGGCATGACAGTGACAAAAACATCTGAATCATCTTTATAAATTACTTTTCCTAAATCAAAACCAGACCTTGTTCCAGTCGTAAGCAAAACTCTATATTTTCGTTTTTTTAGTTCTTCAATAAATGGTTCTACTGCTTTTAATTCACCGACACTTACAGCATGTACCCACATTCTTGATTTCGGAATATCTTCAATAGAGCCAAGTCTTAAAGAATCAAAATAATCAGGACCACCTCTAATGTTGAAATAGCCTTTAAACAAGTATGAAAAACAATTGCCTAAAAACTTATAGATTTCAAGCCAAAACATAAATCAAATCAATCAAACAACACCTTGATCAATCATTGAGTCAGCAACCTTTACAAAACCAGCAATATTTGCTCCTGTAACATAATCTCCTGAACAATTATGCATTTCTGCAGTATTCAAACATTGATCGTGAATACTCTCCATTATGCTCTTGAGCTTTGAATCAACTTCAGCTCTAGTCCAACTAGCCCTTATTGAATTTTGAGACATTTCTAAACCACTCACAGCAACACCACCCGCATTAGCTGCTTTGCCAGGACCATAAAGAATTTCAGATTTCTGAAAAACCTCCACTGCATTAGGTGTTGTTGGCATGTTTGCTCCTTCAGAAACAGCGATACAGCCATTCTCAGTCAAACTCTTTGCATCATCTGAATTTATTTCATTTTGAGTTGCACATGGCAATGCAACATCACACTTTATTCCCCAAGGGTTTGAATTTGAAAAAGTAGATTTTTTATATTTTTTGGTGTATTCTTCAATCCTTCCTCTTTTAATATTTTTCAAATCCATAACATAAGCGAGTTTTTCTTCATCTATTCCTTCAGGATCAAAGATTGTTCCATCTGAATCAGAAAAAGAAACAACCTTTCCACCTAGATCATTCACTTTTTCACATGCAAATTGAGCAACATTGCCACTCCCTGAAATTGTTACTGTTTTATCTTTCAAACTATCAGAATTAGCTTTCAACATTTCATCAACAAAATAAACACAACCGTATCCAGTAGCTTCAGGCCTTATCAAAGAACCTCCCCAATTCAGACTCTTTCCAGTTAAAACTCCAGTAAATTCTTTTCTTAATTTCTTATATTGGCCAAAAAGATAACCAATCTCTCTTGCCCCAACACCAATGTCTCCAGCAGGAACATCTGTATCTGCACCAATATGTCCAGACAATTCAGACATAAAAGATTGACAAAACCTCATAACCTCATCATCAGTTTTTCCTCTTGGATCAAAATCTGAACCGCCTTTTCCCCCTCCCATTGGAAGTGTGGTTAAACTGTTCTTGAATATTTGCTCAAAAGCAAGAAACTTCAATATAGAAAGATTCACGGAAGGATGAAACCTTAACCCTCCCTTGTAAGGGCCTATAGCACTGTTGAATTGAATTCTGAAAGCTCTGTTAACCTGAACTTTACCATCTCGATCAACCCATGGAACTCTAAATATGATAACTCTTTCAGGCTCAACAATCCTTTCAAGAATGCTGTTTTCTTCATATTTTTTATCAGCATTCAAAATAGGAGAAAGCGTTTCCAAAACCTCTTTAACTGCCTGGATGAATTCAATTTGATTGGGATCTCGTTCAACGACTTTATTTATAACTCTTTCAGCATAGTTTGCCATGATCAGAACCACCTTTAATAATGTACTAGAGGAAATTCTATCTAATTAATCAGAAAATTTTCTTGATTCTGTCAATGCTAAGTCTTTTTGAGAGTTTTCTTTTTCTAATATTGACTTTATTTCCCATAAATTAGAAAAAACAACATCAAGCTTTCTGGCTCTAGCATCAAGCTTAAAACTAAAAAGTTCCTCTTTGTCGTTAAATCTAGGCCACTCATTTAGAAATGAATCGATTGTGTCCAATATTTCCTTTTCCAAATTCGGATCAAAGCCGTATGAATGCCATGCTTCATTGGCAAAAATCAAAGCGAACTCAGGCCTGTTGATTCCGTCAATCAAAAGCAATTCTCTAGCAATTGCCAATCTTTCCTCTCTAGTTATAAAACTTTTTTCAGGTTCATCCAGAGCGAGCAGGTGTTGTCTTATTTTTGTATTTTTAGGAAAGCCATCCCTAGATTCAACAACTTGTCTAATTTGAGAATACTTCAAATTAATTGGACAGTTCAAAAAGACTTCAAGATAGTCTGCCTGATCCCAATACATCTCCCACCACTCATTCTCTAAAACACCACTATGTATGCCAGGATTATCACACATGTCACTCTTTGTTTTGTTCAGCCATACAGCTTCCTTCAATACACCACAGCAGAATATAAAACCATAACCAAGAGCCAGCAAATTCAAATTAAAGGGATTGGAAGGTTCATCGTTTTCATCTCTCCTGCAAGAAAAACCCAAAAAGCATCCGACCAATAGCGGCAATGGCATAAATGTGGCATGGAAGTCAACCAAACCATGAATCAAAATCATGACAGCAGCAACAAAAAAACATTTTTCATCATCCTTTGTGAGGTTTTTGAAAATCTTCAACACAGAAAAAACAAGAATAAACACCAGGACAACACCGAGAAAACCACCTTCGGCCCAAGCCCTAAAAAACCAAGAATGGGGATCATTTGCAGAATATTCAATTTTCGATTGATATTCAGGATAATAAAATTTGAAATTACCCCAACCTACACCTGTTAAAAAATGATCTAGACCCATCTCAAAAGCACCTTTGAAATAAGCAATACGGCTTTGAAATGAGAAATCATCAACTATATTGTTGTAAATTTTAGGAATAATGAAAAAAGAACCAAAAATTAAAAAAAATCTTATTTTTTTGAGAAATGAGAAAATTTTAGAAACAATGTTTTTCTCATCTGAACAATCAAACATCAATGTAGAAAAAATTAAAGCCACAATGCAAATAAAAATTCCTGCTTTTGAACTGGTCAAAAAAACACAATAAAAAACAAAAAGCAAACAAAAACAATTCTCTAATAATTTTTGTTTATTCTTTTCCTTACAAATTTTCAACAACCAAAAAGGAATACTTGTTCCAAGGAAAATTGCAGATTGATTATGCCAATTAAAAGGAAAAGTGTATATTGGATAATTGTTAATTTGATAATAGAGAAAACCAATCACGGAAACGATCAAGCAAAAGTAAGGCCAAAAATTGAATATCTTCTTATCAAAACTGACAACT
>CAYFJE010000047.1:0-8753 GCA_964343345.1 uncultured bacterium | reverse complement strand
AAGTCAACAACATCAAAACCCCTGCCCAACGGGCCCCATCCATGAAATTTATCTCCTAAATTTAAATTGCAAAGCCAATTTGTTCCATATCCAATATCTCTTATTTGCCACAAGACAACATCATCTGGTTTAACTTCCATAATTGACATAGGTCTTGCAAGGAATTTATCTCCAACCTTCAGCATAGCAAATTGACCTGGTTTAGATTCTTTCAACCAAGGAGCATGAGTGTATAAAACAACACCATCAGAAGATACTGGATCTAAACCCACAACTTCAAGAACACCGTAGTTGCTCATACAGAATCCTGAAGAGCTCTAACTGGGAAAATCTTGTCATCTTTACTCCAAAACTCTAATGTCTCTAGAAAAGCTTCTGCAGACTCAAGATTCGTGAACAATGGAATCTCATTCTTGACACTTGCAGCTCTAATTCTTCTGCCATCAGTTTCAGCTTCACTATTTCCTGAAACAGAATTAATAACGAATGAAATTCTTCCATCAGAAACCAAGTCAAGAAGATTTGGCTCTCCTTCATGGATTTTTCTGATAGGGAAAGAATCTATTGACTTTGTCTCAAAATAATCATGAGTGCCTGAAGTAGCATAAATTTCATAACCTAATTTTTTAGCTCTTGTTGCAAGTTTTGCCGCAAAAGGCTTGTCTTCATCATTAACAGTAATAAGAACAGCACCTTTTTCAGAATCAATATTATTAAAACCTAAAGATATCCATGTTTTTGAAAAAATCTCAGTCAAAGATTCTCCAAAACTCATTATTTCTCCAGTAGATTTCATTTCAGGACCCAAACCAACCTCAATACCAAGAAGTTTATTAAATGAAAATACAGGAGCTTTCAATGTGCTACATTTCGGCTTTGGTCCTAAACCTATAGGGATTCCCTGATCTTTTAAACTTTGTCCAAGCATAACCTTTGTTGCAACTTTAGCCATTGAAATACCAGTTGCTTTGGCAAGAAAAGGAACAGTCCTGCTTCCTCTTGGATTAACCTCAAGAACATAAATAACACCCTCAGACATTATGTATTGAATATTCAACATTCCTATACAACCAAGACCAAAAGCAATCTTCTTACCAATATCTAAAATCTGGTCAATTGATTCTTTGTCAAGTGAAAATGAAGGAAAAACTGCCATTGAATCCCCAGAATGGACACCTGCTCTCTCTATATGTTCCATAACACCTGGAATATAGACATCTTGACCATCACAAACCAGGTCAATTTCCAGTTCTTTACCAAATATATATTCATCAATCAATATAGGATTCTTCCCATCAACTTGATGGTAGGCTTCATGAACAGCATCAACAACATCCTCCCTTGTATAAGCTATTGTCATAGCTCTACCGCCAAGAACGAAAGAAGGCCTCACAAGAACAGGAAGATTTAAATCATCTATCAATTCGTTAAGTTGATCCGGATCATCCACAGTGTAACCCTTTGGCATTTTTATATTCAAACTAGACAATAATTTATCAATCTTCTTCCTGTCTTCAGCAATATCTATTCCTGATAAAGGAGTTCCTAATAAATTAACATCATTTTCAACTAATTTTCCAGCCATATTAATGCTTGTTTGCCCACCAAACTGAACAATAACACCTTTCGCATCAATGTCTTTAACAACCTTCAGGACATCTTCGTAATTAAGAGGCTCGAAAAACAACTGATCCGAAAAATCAAAATCAGTTGAAACTGTTTCTGGATTGTTATTAACCATAACTGCATCAAAACCCATTTCTCTAATTGCCTGTAATGCATGCACACAACAACAATCAAATTCAATGCCTTGACCAATTCTTATTGGCCCTCCTCCAACAACAACGATTGGAGATTTTGGTTTCACAGACTCACTAGTTTCATTCTCTGTCCCATAATAATATCTGGTAAAAGATTCAAATTCACTTGCGCAAGTATCAACCATCCTGAAAGCTCTTTTGTTTTTTGTTTGTTTTGAAAGATTGCCTTCTTCATAAAAAGGATATTTTTTTAAATCTGTTCGTTCAAAAAATTCTCCTCTCTGTTGCTCTGTTCCAATATCTCCTAAAAAAACCATCTTCAATAACTCTTCAATCTCGTCTATAAAAAATTGATTCCATCCAGAAAGAGAACAAATTTTTTCCGAACCCCAGCCTCTAAAAACAGATTCGAAAATAGCGTAAACTCTTTGATCTGTTGGAGTCTTTAGTAAAAATTCAATTTCATCATCGCTTTTGCCGGCAAAAGGAAAAACCTTTTTTCCAGGAATCTCCAAAGAAGCTAGAGCTTTTATGAAAGATTCTTTAAAATTCCTACCTATGGACATGACCTCACCAGTCGCTTTCATTTGAACACCCAATTCTCTATTTGCTTTTGGAAATTTGTCAAATGGCCATCTTGGAATCTTTGTAACTATGTAATCTAAAGCAGGCTCAAAACATGCTGTAGTTGTGCCTGTAACTTTGTTTTTAATTTCCGGTAAAGTTTTTCCGGTAGCTATGAGAGCAGCAACTCTCGCAATTGGATAGCCTGTGGCTTTGCTTGCCAAAGCAGAAGACCTACTTACTCTTGGATTAACTTCTATAACTATATACTCTCCATTATCGTTTAAAGCAAATTGAACATTGCAGCCACCTTTTATGTCTAAACTTTCAATTATTTTCAAACTTGATGTACGAAGCATATGGTACTCTTTATCAGTTAGTGTTTGACTTGGTGCGACAACTATAGAGTCTCCAGTGTGAACTCCCATTGGATCTAGATTCTCCATATTGCAGACAGTAATACAATTCCCAGCACCATCTCTCATAACTTCATACTCAAGCTCTTTCCATCCATAAATAGACTTTTCTAACAAAACCTCAGTGACAGGAGACATCTGTAATCCATTTTTTACAATTTGTATAAAACTTGAAACATCATTTGCAAAACCGCCTCCAGAACCTCCTAAAGTGTAAGCGGGTCTAATAACCAGAGGAAGACCCATTTTTTTCAAAAAATCCTCTGCTTCTTCAAGATTTTTAACAACCTTACTTTCCAAAACTGGCTCGCCTATCTCAGTCATCAAATCTTTAAAAGACCCTCTATCTTCAGCCATCTGTATAGACTCCAAAGAAGTTCCCAAAAGCCTTACATTATGTTTTTCTAAAATTCCTGTTTTTCCAATCTTGACAGCAAGATTCAAACCAGTTTGACCACCAAGTGTTGGGAGTAACCCTTCAGGCTTTTCCTTTTCGATTATCTGAACAAGAGTTTCTACAACTAACGGTTCTAAATATGTTCTGTCTGCAAAATCAATATCAGTCATTATTGTTGCAGGATTGTTGTTCACTAAAACTATTTCATGCCCTTCCTCTTTTAAAGCCCTACAAGCTTGAGATCCCGAATAATCGAATTCAGCTGCTTGTCCAATAACTATTGGACCACTACCTATTACAAGTATCTTCATCTTTCTAAAACAACATATCCGCCTTTTTCTATTTTTCCAGAAAAATTGGTGATATCAAGATTCAAATCAAATCCAGAAATGGTAGCTTTATCATAATTAATCTCGAAAAAAGAATCTGTTTTTATTTCATTTTCTAAAATATTTAAACTTAAATCACTTGCTGAAAGAACCCAATCATCGAAAGAGGAAAGATTCACCTCTTTTAAAAAAAACATATTTTCAGATTTTCTCCAAATTCCATTTAATGCCGTTAAGTTCAATTGATTTTCATCTTTCAAAAAAACCATTTCTATATTTTCTAAAAAAAGATCCTCTACAAGATCATCGTCGGTTTTTTCTCCTGATAAATTTAAAATGGCGACACCTTCTTCGTCAGATATAACTAAAGAAATTGGACTTAAGTTAGTTGAAAAAAGTAAAAAACCAAAAAAAGGAAAAAATAAAAAGAAAATCTTTTTTTTCACAAGCACTCCAAATACATATCGACCAACTCTCTAAAAGCTCCATCTCCACCAGATTTCGTTAATACGAAATCACATTTCTTTTTTAAGCCGCTATGAGAATTTGAGACACAGGCACCAACAGCAACATTCAATATACATTCAAGATCATTTAAATCATCCCCAAGATAAACCACCTGTGAAAACTCAAGATTTTTCTTTTTTAAATATTCTGAAAGAACCTCTAACTTGTTTTCAACTCCAAGGCCAACTGTATCCCAGCCCAAATCTTTAACTCTTGCAATGCTTGAATTGTCTTTTCTTCCAGACAAAACAGCAACAGATATTCCTTTTTTAAGAAGAAGTTTTCCGCCATAGCCATCATGTACATTGAATTTTTTCATAATCTCGGGGTCAGAAACAGGAGTTTTTAATAATGGGTCTCGAAGTTCTGGAATGTAATAAAGATTTCCATTTGTGAGTGTCCCATCGATATCGGTAACAAAAATTTTTATATTAGATACATCAATATCTAAAAATGGATTTATTGTCTCTTTTTTTTCAAGTGAATTTCCGACAATATCTTTGTGTTGCACTAATGACTTATTCTAGAACGAAAATTGAATTTAAAAGCTCTAAAAAACAATAAGAATAAACCTATTGAGATGTATACAAAAGCCAAATCGGGACCTTCTTTCGAAACAGACTTGAAATAATAATGGAATGAAGAAAATGCAAAAGAGACATAGATCAATTGATGTAATTTTTTCCATCTTACAGAACCCATTTTTTTTATAGATTTTTGATTTGAAGTTATAGCCAATGGTATCAAACAAAAAAAAGACATTAGTCCGTAAAAGATAAAAGGCCTATCCAATGCATCAAAATAAAGGAAGCTCAGATTAACTTTTTCGAGCTCAAAAATGAAATAAACTAAAAAATGGACAAGACAATAAAAAAAAGAAGCCAGTCCGAATGTTTTTCTAAAAAATATCAAATAAGATTTTTTAAATAACTTGATGATAGGAGAAATAGCCAATGTCAAAAGCATAAACCTCATTGAACTTTGTCCCGAATAATGCAAAATACTTTCAACAGGATTTATAGAAAAAAAATCTAAATTTAAAAAGGGATACAAAAAACTTAAAAAAACTATAAAGAAAGAAAAATTACCGTATTGGTTTTTTTTCAAATCCATTTTTTCAAATCCATTTTTTCATAAAGCTTATACACATCTTCTCCATAACCGTTAAAAATTAATGTTTTCCTTCTTGACCATTCACCAATTCTTCTCTCTGTTTTCTGACTCCATCTTGGATGATCGACATTTGGATTTACATTACTGTAAAAACCATACTCTCTTGGATTTGCTTTATTCCACGATGTCAAAGGCATATCCTTTTCAAAACTAATTCTTGATATTGACTTTATGCTCTTAAAACCATATTTCCATGGCACAACCAACCTTAAAGGAGCTCCATTCTGATTTAATAAATTTTCACCATATAGACCAACAGCGATAAAAGAAAGTGGATGCATAGCTTCATCAATCCTGAGCCCTTCTACATATGGCCAATCCAGAACACTTGTTCTTTGTCCAGGCATTTCTTTTGGTCGATAAAGTGTTTCGAATCTTACATACTTAGCATCACTCTTTGGATTAAAACTTGAAAGAAAATCTGCCAAAGAAAAGCCTAGCCAAGGAATAACCATTGACCAACCTTCAACACATCTAAGCCTATATATCCTTTCTTCGATTTTATTTGACTTTAAGATATCATCCATATCCATGTCACGAGGCGAATCACACAATCCAGACACTTCTAAATTCCAAGGCTTGGTAATCATGCTCTTTGAATTTTTTTTAGGATCATCTTTTGAAGTTCCAAATTCATAAAAATTATTGTAGGAAGTCACTGAATCATATGGTGTCAACTTTTCATCATTAGATGAGGGGAAAAAACAACCTTTATTTTGACCCAAAGCCAAAGCAGAAAATCCATATAAAGCACCTCTTAAAAAATCTCTTCTTTTTAAATAAATTGACTTTGGTGTGATTTTTAACTTCTTCATCAAATTTACAGTTCTAAATTATTTAGAATTCTATAAAGAAAGAGATGAAAAAAAACAACTTAAAGATTCCAAAAAATATATTCAATGAAAATTCCAAATATTTTTCTGAAAAAAATATAAAAGAAAACAATATGGTTAACATCTGGATTTTCAAAAGAGGAAACATTGAAATTTCAGAAAGATTATCTAAAAAAATATTACCAAAAGGCAATGGAGTTATCCCTTACCCTCTACCCTTTGCAAAGCATGTCAAAGTTAAAAACCTAATAAATGATATTGGATCAAACAACTTATCAAATTTAGAAGAAACGAAACTCTTGGAAAAGATAAAGGAGATTGGCTTAAAAACTATATCGGAATTAACTTTTTATGAAAATTTTGTTCTTGGAATCTTTATTAATTCTTTTTGGAAAAATAAAAATCTAGTCATCCCTCTAACTAAAAAAATGACAAAAAATGAATTTGAAAACATTAAAAATATAAAATTCAATCAAATATACACGTCAGAAAACCCTGATTTTTTCAGTTCTTTAAATTCAACAACATACATCCTTACACCAGCGGGATGTTTCTTGAAAAAAGAAAAAAACACAAGACAAATAGAACTTCATGAAACACTAACATCCATATCTCCAAAAGAATATCTAGATAAAAATGTTTTTTTATGGTCTTCGAAACCTCAAAAAAATGGCTGGAAAATAAAAACCGATAAAGATTCCTGCGACATGATTAAAAAGATTGATGATTTTGTGAATTTTAAAAAGATTGAAATGAACTTATGAAAAACTTGAGGAAAATCCTCTCGTCATCCCAGTGGCTGTGGTCATCAATAACAAACAATATGTATTTACCACTATGGTGGATTTTTTCAATAGTTCTTCCTGTTGTAAATCCTAAATATATGCTTTTTTCAATCTTCTTTTATGATTTTGGATTTTTTTTATTCTCTAAAAAAAACAGAAAAAATAGACTTTTGAAATTTTACAAAAATAGTAATTTCTCAAAGATAGAAAACGACCTCTCTTACCTTCTTTCTCATCTAGCCTGCCTCGGTGCAACAGGCCTTATCGGAACAATCATTTTTCTTCTATTTGCAAAATCGACATACCCAATTGATTCTCAAGGATGGGTTTCCTATCTTGGATTTAGATCATTATGGGGGTTTTTCATTTGTTTTTTGTTAACAAGAAAACAAAAAGAAAAAACGATACTTTTATTATCCCTAATTCCAACGTTGTTGATTTCCTTGAATTTATTTACCGCTTATAAAATACCTCAAAAAATCAGGTATTTTTTTACTGCATTTATTCCAAACATAGATAATTTTGACAAAACAGACTTTTTCATCGTTTTACCTTTAATTCTTACTATGATTATCCTTGTAATTAAAAGAAATGAACATAATTCTTGAAATATTAGGCAATAAAATTTTTGCAAGTGCTTGTTTTGGTTCTCTTTTTGGAACCATTTTTAAATTCTTATTTCGAAAACTGAATGTTAATCATGGAAACACGGTTGCATATGGAGGAATGCCTTCAGGCCATACATCTTTTTGTATAGCTGGCTCATGGTCTGTTGGACTAAAACTTGGATTTGATTCACCTGTTTTTGGAGTGGCAATGATATGGGCAACACTAGTTATATTTGATGCTCTGGGCATAAGAAGAAAAACTGGAGAACATGCAAAAGCAATAAACAGTTTAATGGGAGATCTTTTCGAAAGAAAAGATGCGAAAATAATAAAAAAAGACTTCGAAGAACTACAAGAGATACTTGGTCATACTCCTGTAGAGGTAACAGCCGGAATAGCAATAGGAATTGCTACAGCTTTTCTAGTTAATGAATTTTGGCCTTTCTGGATCTAACCAGAATAACCTTCCAAATCCTCATCAAGAACGCCTGTACCGAAAGGACTGCCTTCTACTTCGTAACCAACATCCTCAAAATTTCTAAAACCGGTACCAACTGGAACCCTCTCACCAACAATAACATTTTCTTTCAAACCATTTAGAAAATCTAATTTACCCTCTATAGCAGCTTCCATCAATGCACTCGCAGTCATTTGGAAACTTGCAGCAGATAAGAAAGAACTACTGTTACTGGCTCCTTTCTTCAAACCAACCATGATCTGTTCCCAACTAATCCTAGACCTTCCTGCATCTTTCAATCTCTGATTGATTAATCTGATTTCATTTATCGGAACTTTATCATCAGGCATATATGTGGAATCTCCTCCATCTATAACCTTAACATACCTGAACATTTCTTTCAAAATAACCTCAAAATGAATATCAAATATATCTACACCTTGAGACCTATAAACATTTTGAATTCTGTCTAAAGTGTAAGATTGAGCAGCATCAATCCCTTGGGAGGCAAGAATTTCAATAGGGCTTCTTAAACCGCTACTTATAGCATCAGCAATGGCTAATTCATCCCCTACTCTGACTTCAATGTCTCTATTTTTTGGAATCATTATCTCAACAAAATCACCTGATTTCATTTTTGTTTTTCTACCTTTTTTTCCCTTAGGAGATATCGAGACTTCATAACTGTATCTTGAATTATCTTGAAGCTCTTTGATATTTGTAACAACACCTGAAACAGGACTTAAAACAGCACCTTCTCCCTTTAAATCAGGTTTGAACCTACTTTGATAAACTTCAAAAAATATTTCAGCAAGTGGAAGTCCTTGGGTGATATCGGAAACATCAGAACCAGCAACACCTCCTGTATGGAAGGTTCTCATAGTTAACTGAGTTCCTGGTTCTCCAATTGATTGAGCAGCTATC
>CAYFJE010000046.1:0-8791 GCA_964343345.1 uncultured bacterium | reverse complement strand
GTTGGTGTTGTACTTGGCGATTTAGAAAAGAGAAGAGGGATGGTTTACGATACAAAAATCTTAGATGATGGAACAAGAGTAATTAAGGTTCATTTGCCTCTTTCTGAAACTTTTGGCTACACTACTGTTTTAAGAAATGTGACGAGTGGAACAGGAACTTCAAGCATGGAATTTTTAAAATATCAAAAAGTGCCCGAACATATCAAAGAGAAAATTTCACATTCAGGAAATTAACTCAATTAAAAGTATTTAAATATAGACTAATCTCTATGTTGTCTGATATCAGAACTCGAGCTTCGTCTGCACTTGTTTTGGTAGGTCTCATTTGGGGTTATGCATTTGTCGTGATGAAAAATGAGCTAGATTTTTTCCCTGTTTTAGATCTTTTGTTTTGGAGATTTTTAATTGCTTTTCTGGTTTTGTCTATTTTTTATGGATTACCTTCTGGAAAGAAAGTTTGGTTACATGGTTGTATCGCCGGGTCTTTTTTGTTTTTAGGGTATGTTTTTCAGACTTTTGGGTTGAAGTACACAAGTGTAACAAATTCTGGAATAATCACCGTCGCATATGTTGTTTTTACACCTTTGATTGCATTTCTCTCAGACAGGAAGAGTTTTAGTAAAAAGAATTTTTTTGCATGTCTAATTGCATTTTTTGGATTGTTTCTTGTTATAGCAGAAGGTTTCAATTTTGAAAATTTATTTTCAAATAAAGGAGATTTTTTGACTCTGGGTTGCGCTTTTGCATATGCTGCTCATATTGTTTATATTTCAAAAACATCTAAACTACATAATATTTTTCATTTTACTTCAGTACAAATGTTTACAATTTTTTTCTTTGGCTTCCTTTCGGGTTTGTTTTTTCAAGGTTCTATTGTTTTTCCTGGTTATGAAAATTGGATTCCTTTGATTTTTCTAGGTGTTTTTGTAAGTGCTCTTACTTTTGTTTTACAGGTTTGGGCACAGAGGATTTTATCTTATGAGACGAGTGCAATTTTATTAACTTTAGAAGCTCCATTTGCAATATTTTTTGGAATTTTTTTAATGAGTGATTTTGTTCCTTTTGAAAAATGGCTAGGTGTTTTGGTTATTGGAATATCAATTTTCATAGTTCTCAAAGAAGAATTTAAAATTAAGAGTAGGGTATTAGAAAATGAATAAAACTTTAGTTATTCTTCCTTGTTTCAATGAGTTCGAAACGGCCCCCTCTCTTATAAAAAAAATTTTAAAAATAAAAGGCTTGGATGTCTTGGTTGTTGATGACAGGTCTGAAGATGGCACTGTTCAAAATATAAAAAAATCGATAAAAGACAAAAGATTGAACATCTTTGTTAGAGAAGATAGAAGGTCTTTTGCAAATTCGGAAATGGATGGATTCAGATTTGCGATTAAAAAAGGCTATGAGAACATTGTCACAATGGATGCTGATGGTTCTCATTCTCCAAAACATATACCAGAGATGATAGGAATGTTGAAAAATAATGATTTAGTTGTTGGTTCAAGGTATACGAATGGGGTGAGTGTTGTTAATTGGCCAATTCAGAGAATTGCAATTTCTCTTTTCGCCAATTTTTTGGCAAAGAAAATGTTGAGATTAGAAGTGAATGATTTAACAAGTGGTTTCATGGCTATGAAAATCGATGTTCCTTTAAACTTAAATTTATGTGCCATCCAGACTCAAGGGTATGGCTATTTAATTGAATATAAATGGCGTTCTGTGAGAGCAGGTTTTAGAGTTCATGAATTGCCGATAATATTTATAGAAAGAACGAAGGGCCAGAGCAAAATGAGTGCAAAGCATGCACAAGAGGCTTTTTGGATGTTGCTTTTGTTGACTTTGAAAGAAAGGTTTTTAAACAAAGAGAAGGATTGCTGAATTGAACAAAGAGATTAAATCCTGTGTTTTTATAGATGTCCATTTCTACGATTACATAAAAAAGAAAATAGGAGATGATGTTTGGGATGCAATTAAGGTTTATAAGAGCTTCATTGAACAGTATTTAGGTTGGTTTAATGGGGAAATACTCTATTCTGAAGAGCAGAAATTTGTCATAATTTTCGAAAAATCGCTCAATGCAATAAGGTTTTCAAATTCCATTCAAGTAGGTTTGTTTGAGCTAGATTGGCCAAAATCGTTAATCAACCTTCCTGAAGGTTGCGAAGATGGAAGTTATAGAGGCTTCAGGGTGAAAATAGGAATTGATTCTTCAAATGAAAGTATCAAAGTTTCTGAAGAGGTTTCTCGAATTTGTAATCCCGGACAAACACTTGTGACAAAAGACTTTTTTTCTTCTGTAGAGAATAGGATATCTGAAGACTCAATTTTCGAGGAAAAAGGTTATTTTTACCAGGGTGAAAAAAAAGAAAAAATTTTCCTTTTTCAGATTTTACCGAAAGTGCTTTCTGAAAGAAAGTTCAAAAAATTAAACCTTGATGAATCTTCTAAAACAAATATAAAAGATCACTTAGAAGATTTTTTTGGAAGAAGTGATGAGATAAATTTTTTGAAGAGGCTTCTAAAAGAAAAGAGCAGGTTGATTAATATTTTTGGACCAGGTGGAACTGGGAAAACAAGTCTTTCTAGAGAGTTTGCAATCAGAAATTCAAAACAATTTCAACAAAAAGGAGGGGCATGGTTTATTGACCTTTCTAGTTCTAAGGATATTGATTCAGTTTTCTCTTGTTTAAGAGGTGTTTTCTCTATTCCAAGTCCAAGTCCAAGTTCAGAGAAAGAGCATTTTGAAATTCTTTCTAGTTATTTTTCTGAGATTGGAGACATTCTTATTATTTTTGATAATGTAGAGCAAGTTTCAAAAGAGGTTGCAAGATTGATTTTGAATGTTTTTTTGCCGCTTAAAAATGTTTATTTAATCCTCACGAGCAGGGACCTGATAAAGTTGAGGGAGGAGAAGGTTTTAAATCTCGAACCCTTAAACGCTGAGGATGCTCTTGATTTGTTTGTAAACCGTGCAAAGAAAATAAATTCTGGATCTTTGGAAGATAGTGATCTTGAGACGATTAAAAAAATAGTTCAAAAAGTTGATTTTTCACCATTGGCAATCGAACTGGCAGCCTCAAGGGTAAATTTCCTTTCTTTAGAAAGCATCTTAAACAGGCTGGAAGAAAGCTTCAAGATACTAATTAGCAAAAGACAGGATTTACCTAAAAGGCAAAGAACTCTTTTCGCGACGATAAATTGGTCTTGGGAACTCTTGGATGCTGATGAAAAAAAAATGCTTGCTGCAATGGCTATCTTCAATTCAGATTCAACTCTCGATCTTGTTGAGAAATGTTTTGATTCTTATTTTGATTTTATGGCAATAGAAATCCTTCAATCTCTAAGGGAAAAAAGTTTAATATGTGTTGAGACCCCTGAAAGAAGTTTTGAAAGAGTAAGAATTTATGGATCTGTTAAAGAGTTTATCGAAGAGAAGTTTGAAAGTCTTTTTTCAGATTCAGAAAAAAATAATTTAAAAAAGAGTCTTGTTCTTTATTATTCAAAATTTGGCGAGAGAAGCCAGGTTCAGAAAATATTTAGAGGTTCGAAGTTTCAATTGAAGAGAAAACAGTTTTTTTATGATTCAGATAATTTGGTTAAAGCATTTGGATACTCATGTGATTTAGGAGATGATCTGCAAGTTAAAAGTGTCGCAACTATTTTGCTAGAAACTTTTTTTAGCCTTGGTTCACTCAGGAAACTTGAAAAAATTTTCAACGAGGCTATAGAAGAAAAAAATCTCAGTGAATTGTCAAAGATTGTAATTAGCGAGCTTTACGGGATAGTTTCAATAAGATTTAATCCTAGTGAAAAAACAATATCAAGACTCAAGTCTTCTTTAAGTTTTTACAAAAAAAATAATGATTTTGAAGGGCAGGTGAGAGTTCTTTCGAGCCTCGGTGATTTTAGTGTTGAGTCAAACAATTACAAAGATTCTGAGAATTATTATCTCGAGGCTCTAAGTGTTATTGAGGAAAAAGGCGAAGGGAAAGAGAATGAAGGTGTTATTCTTGCCAATCTTGCAAATATGAATTTCAATAATGGAAAATTTCAGCAAGCTGAAAAGAGATACAGAAAAGCATTCAGCTTGTTTAAAGAATTGGGCAACTTCACAGGAATTGGTTTTTGTTCTAGCTATTTAGGTTTTATGGCTTTCTACAATAATAACTTCGAAGAAGCAGAAAAGTATTACTTAGAAGCTTTGGAGATGTATGAAGGAACAAATGAGTCATTCCGAATCGCTTCTGTTTGCATAAGCTTGGGCGAGCTGTTTCTAAAATTGAAGAATCTTGATGATGCTGAGGTTTATTTGAATCGTGCTATAAGTATCTCAAAAAACATCGATATCGCTTGGATTAAAGGGAGGGCTGATTGTTTTTATGCTGACTTATGTCTTGCAAAGAATGATGTATCGAATGGTAAAAAACACTTAAAAAAAGCAAGGGGCATTTTTGAAGATTCAAAAGATGATTTAGGTTTAGCAAAAATGCTTTGTCACCAATCTGAATTTGAGTATCAGGTTGGAGAAAAAGATAATTCAAAAACTTCTTTTTTAGATGCTAAAGAGATTGCTATAAAACTTGATATTAATGAATTTTCTGAATTAGGTCAAAAGATAAAGAAATTGAGCAATTATTTTTCTTAGTTATTTGTATTTTTGTATTCATAGAGAAAAACCCTTCTTCCTATTTTTTCTTTTATTAATTTTAAATTTTTACATTCTTCTAGGTTTTTAATAATTCCGCCTGACGGTACAGGGTCAAAAGATCCAGCGACAAAAAAACTTTTTTTTGTTTTTTGTGATTCAAGGCATATTTTTTCTCCAATTATCGATCCGTAGTTTTTTTCGTTTTTGTAATGAGAGTAGGTTGATTCATAATCCTCTAGATTTTCTTCTTGAAGAACGAATTTCAAAGGATATATGTCAAAAGGGGTATTTGCAAAAATTGCCTCTTTTCCTTTAGTTAGATTCCATTCTTGATGAGAATAATAAGATATTTGTAGAGAAACATAAGACAAGGCTAGGACAAGAGGGTAAAAATAAATAGATTTTCTTTTTGGAATTTTTTCCAATCCTTTTGCAATCAAAATAATTATTGCGGGTATTCCAGGAAGGAACCAGTATTCTTCCCAGATTTCTAATCCAAAAATACTGAAAATCATTGCGAGCAATGGTATTGAAAAAGCTTCAAAGATAAGTATTTTGTTTTTGTAATTTATAGATTTCAGAAGAAGAAAACACATCAATCCACCTATAAAAAAACAGAGAACAAGGTCTTTGTTTTCTATTCCGAAATTTTCTAAAAATATTGTTTGTCCTGAAAAAATTGAAATCAATCCTCGAGGTATTCTTGTAGGTGTTATGCCTTGTATCATTTCATTTCCTCTGTTGAGTTGAATTAGAAATTTTGGGAGCCATGGAAGGAAAAGAAGTATCGTCGGAATTACAGACAAAAGGAATTCTTTTGTTCTTCTCATTGAAGATGAATATAGGAAAAGGCCTCCAAGTATAAGGAATCCATAATAGTGTGTGTAAAGCATTCCTGTAGTTGCTATTGTGAATATTGTTTTGTCTTTTACATCAGCTTTTCCAAGTACTGCTTTTATTTTTCTCCAAGCTATAAAACTAAAAAGTAGTAAAAGTGTGTATCCTCTTCCTGTCCTTGTTGCTTCTATCGCTGCTGGGCTTACCATCCAGAGTATTAGAAAAACATCCTGAAGATTATTTTTTGTTTTTAATTTTAGAAATTTATATGCTAGAAATATAAACACAAGTTCAAAGATTAAAGAAGGGATTCTTGCAGAAATTTCATTCGGGAAAAAACTTGAAGAAAAGTGACTAAAAGGAGACTGGACAATATAGTAAAGAGGTGGATTGAAATCTATTTCCCAGAGCCATTTCCATTCTCCTTTTATTATTGATTTACTCCAGTATTGAGTAAATGCTTCATCTGCCCACAAAGGATTTTCTTTTAGTTGAAATGTTCTTAAGAATATTCCAACTCCTAAAAAAAGATAAAAAAGATTTTTATTGATTTTGTTTCTGGTTTTGCTCATTTATTGTTTTTTTAATAGTATAGTATGTCGCTATGTTTTTGGTCATCTTAAGTTCTTTGATTGTGGATTTGGAGTTTAGTCGTATCACTTATGATTTTTCAGGGGGTTTAACTAATCCTGTTATTGAAAATCATGTAGAAGAAGTTAATGTCGAATTCTTTAATTTTGAAGATCGTTTTGAATACTCGATGAGCAGAGGTGATGGGAGCAAGACTAAAATCGTTTGTTTACAGGAGCACTATGAAGAATTTGTGACGAAAGGGCATGTTCATGAGAGTTGTAAAGGTTATCATTTAATTGATGGTGAAGAGGTGTTGTTTAATTCTGAAATTGAATATGAGGATGCATCATTTCCGTTTTTCCAATTGAAAGATTCTCCATTCTCAGGTGCGAAAATTCTTAATGTAGGAGGTGATGTTTTTTCAAGAAAAATTGATTTATCAGAAGAGTCTGAAGATGGTTTTTGGAAATGGGAAATTAGAGGTGAAGTGATTACAACAGATCAAGGTTTTCCAATTCTTGGATCAAAGGTCATTACGAAAATGAACCCAATGACCCATTCGGGTCTTTTTGTCGTGCAAGAGAATTCTGTTGTTGTCAAAGATGCAGAGGTTTTGAATTTCGATAGTTCCATCTACTTGAATCCTGTATTGGAGGTTGAAACAAATTACGGGAATTATTTTGTTGAATTGTTTTTTGACAAGACTCCCAAAACTTCTGGAAATTTCTTAAACCTTTCAAGATCAGGATTTTTTAATGGCACTATATGTCATCGTATTATTCTTGGCTTTGTGAATCAGTGTGGTGATCCAACTGGGACAGGCTGGGGAGGTCCTGGATACGAATTTGAAAATGAAATACATGATGAACTCAAGCATGTTCCTTATATTCTCTCT
This sequence comes from uncultured bacterium, assembly GCA_964343345.1. Lineage (GTDB taxonomy): Bacteria > UBP7 > UBA6624 > UBA6624 > UBA6624 > UBA6624. The sequence goes on along the minus strand of CAYFJE010000046.1, from coordinate 1,841 downwards.
ATGGCAAATGCCGGACCTGACACCAACGGGAGTCAATGGTTTATTCCTGTTGAAGATACGGAAAGGGTGAGAAACCTTGATGGCAAATATTCTGTTTTTGGACAAGTCGTTTCCGGTTTTGAGGTTGTGGATTCAATAAATTCTGTTGAAGTTGATGTCGAAAAAAGCCATCGTCCTTTTAGCCCCGTGATAATCAATCGGGTTAAAGAGGTATTTCCGTGGCTCGGTGCTTCATATAAGCCACATTTTAACGATTCTCCAGTTTATTTTTTAGATCATTTTTTGATTGATGGAGAGGCTCAAATTGCTCAAACAGGAAATACAGCTATTGAAAATCTAAAAGTGGTAGTTGAAAAAGAACTCTATGGAAACTCTTTTGAAATTTCGGGTTTTATTGTTTTAAAAATTATTGCAGGAGAAAATATTACAAATCATTATTTTCTTATAGACGAGAGCGGTAATTTGGTTATGGCTATAGACCTATGGGGAAATCGCTATGAATCAGTAGGGTTGTATGAAAATGGTATATGGAATTTCAGTTTCGATGACCTTGGATTCAATTGGCAAATCTGGATGAACAATGAAAAAGAAATGTATTTTTCAATAAAAGACAACAACAATCTTTTTAGCTGGGGGATGGTTAGATATGTTAACGAGTAGAATTGAAGTTATGAAAAAAGTTTTTTTAGCATTGATGTCAGTGATTCTTTTTGGCTGCAAACCAAGTGTTAATGATGCAAATGGTTCTCAAGTTCAGGTAAGAGAAGTGCAAATTCCAGATACAGTTATTGAAGAAGGTGAAGAGATTATGAAACAAAGTGAAAACAACCCTATTGCAACTATAAAGACAAATATGGGAGATATCGTTATTGAGTTATATGAGGATGCAGCTCCAAATACAGTTGCAAGTTTTGTGTCTCTTGCAGATTCGAATTTTTATAATGGGGTGATTTTCCATAGGATTATCAAGGGTTTTATGGCCCAAGGCGGAGACCCTCAAGGAACTGGGACAGGTGGTCCAGGTTATAGGTTTGCAAACGAAATTAACGGAAAGGCTTTGGGCCTTGATGAGATACCTGCACAAGCAGATGCACAGCAGCTTCAACAAGCTGCACAACAAGAGCTTTGGAGAAGAAAAGGAATAAACAGTCAAAAAGAGCTACAAGAATTTTTAGAAAAAATAAGAGAAGACAAAGAGTTGGAAGATGAGTTGAATGAAGAGTTTCGTGTTATTTATGCTGAGATGGCAAAAGAAGGTTCTTCTCAGTTGTCTTCTCTAAAAGCAAAAGGTTATGCTTTTGATGAATCCTTACCTTCTGTTTCAAACAAGTATGGAACAATCTCTATGGCAAATGCTGGTCCTGGAACAAATGGGAGCCAGTTTTTCATCAATCATACAGATAATGTTTTCTTAGATGGAATGCACACTGTTTTTGGAAAAGTTATTGAGGGGATGAATGTTGTTGACAGGATATGTAATTTGCCGACTGACGGTAGAGATAGGCCTGTTCAAGATGTTGAGATGGTTGAAGTAATCATTGAAAACAAAAGAGACCATGATTATTCTGTAGTCAAGATAGAAGATTAGTTCGCTAGTTCTTTGGGGAATCGTCTAAGGGCAAGACACCGGTCTCTGGAACCGGGAATCTAGGTTCGAATCCTAGTTCCCCAGTATTTTTGAAACTTTTAATTCTTTAGAGGGTATTTACTGGAGATGATCGGGGAAGCTTTTCCTTTTGAAGTCAGATATTAGTATTAATTGCAGCTAATTGGTTTTTCTTCCTTGTCAAAACAAATTCTTGCAGTTGGAATGTTGTTCACAAAATTGACTCTTGTTGCAA
>CAYFJE010000045.1:5768-9032 GCA_964343345.1 uncultured bacterium | reverse complement strand
TTTTTCTTTTAATCCCATTTTCTCAAACCAATTTCTTTTGATTTCATCATCTTTTCCAATTGTGTTTTTTCCACATAGGATTCCTGCTGCGAGTATTTTTTCTTGAAAGTTTCCATTTGCTAGTTTTTCCCATTCTTCAGCAATGAAAAGCAAGGTTTTGTCATCAAGATTTTCTTCATAATGAAGGCCATTGTTTTCTGAAATTGAATAATTTTCATCTATAGTTTTTTTTGAAAAAAAACTTGTTTTTAATATTGTTGCTCTTGAGAGTATTGTTGGCAAAATTATATTTGTTCTAACGCAATCAGCTATAACAACATGTTTGCTTTCTACCTCCTCCAAAGGCTTCAGAAGGTTGTTTTGTATGGTATTGTTTGTATCTGCATTGGCAAGGATGTCGAAGCCATGGATAAGCATTATTTTTTTATCATTAAATCTTGGGGGGGTTCTGAAGAAATCCAAAGCAGAGGTTGGTTTCTCGTTCCAGAATCTCAAAAACTTTGGATGAAAATTTTTTTTATTTATCATTTCGCCTTCTGAGTAAAGATCTATTACAAACATGTCTTGGAAACCTTCTTCGTTTTTTATCAATCCTTTTGCTAGAGACATAGAAAATTCTTTATTTTGTGTTATTGAAATTCCATTGACAAGAGTGAAACCTTTAGTTTTTTTAAAAATATTTTTCATTCTAATTCTGAAAATTCTCCTCTTAACAAATAGGATGCAAGATCAAAAACCTCTTTTTCATTTCTTTTGTTTATGTCTAATTTAATTACTCTTTGAGGATATACATCGCTTACTTTTTTGAAATTCTCTCTTATTTTTTCATGGAATTCAAGACCTCTTTTTTCAAAGTTGTTTTTTTCTTTTACTCTTTCAAGTCCAGTATTTGAATCTAGGTCAAGCCAAATTGTTAAATCAGGGATGTATTTCCCTGAAGCTAAATGGCAGTATTGTTGAATTTCTTTAAATCTCTCAGGGTGCATGAATCCTTGATAGGCCATTGTTGAATCGAAAAATCTATCCGAAATAACCCAAATTCCTTTTCCAAGTTTTTTTCTTATTGATTTTGAAACATGTTCACTTCTAGCAAAAGAAAGGATGTCTATTTCTTGATCGAGATCAAAATCATTATTAACTAAAACTGATCGCAAATCTTCTGCAATTTTTGTTCCTCCAGGTTCTCTTGTGACAAAGCATTTAATACCTTTAGATTCGATAAATGTTTTGAGATTATTGACCAATGTTGTCTTTCCGGTTCCTTCTCCACCTTCGATAGTTATAAATCTCCCCTTGTTTTTTTTCATATTTCCAAGAATCTTTTATGAAGTGTATCATCTCCAACTGCTTCAGGATGACAGGTTGAAAGCCAGTCTTTACCTATTTTTGCAACTGCAACTTCAGTTTTTCCATTTGTAAATTCAAAATTTGCCCATTCTTCAAAAAAATGACCGTTGTTTTCTTTGCAGAAAATTCTCGGCGCTCTTATAAACATTGCTTTTAGTTTTTTTGTTGGTTTTTTCCCGTATCCAAAATTCATCTCCTTGTAAAAACTTTCTTTTTGGTTTCCAAATGCATTTCTTCTACAGTAAACATCATAATTTTTATATTTTTTTGAAAGATGAATTGCTCCAGCACATGTTCCTAGTGTTGGATTGTCGAATGCTTTAATCTCTTTCCATAGTTTTGTTTTTCTCCAAAGCATTTCTTGAGTTGTGGATTCTCCTCCGGGAAGTATAAGATGGGTGATGCCTTTTATATCTTTTCCTTCAATGATTATCTTGTTTCGAATCCCCAGCGATTCTAAGATGTTTTTGTGCTCTTGGCAATTGCCTTGCCTGCCTGCAATTCCAACAATCCTAGACACCTCTTTCTTGTAATCTTTCTTCTTGTTTTAGAAGGTGTATGTCTAAGCCTTTCATTGGCTCACCTAAACCTCTTGATATTTCAACAAGTTTGGAAGGATTGTCCCAATGGTTGACCGAGTCCACTATGGCTTTTGCAACAAGTGGAGGGTTTTCGCTTTTGAATATTCCACTTCCTACAAATACCGCTTCTGCTCCTAATGTCATCATTAGTGATGCATCTGCAGGTGTAGCAATTCCTCCAGCTGCAAAATTCGGAACAATCAAGCCATTATTTTCAATGGTTTTTCTTAACAAGTCTTCGCTCACTTTATACTCTTGTGATGCTGATGGGATGTTTTTTTCCTTCAAGAGGTTCTTGAGTTCAGATTTTATGAGCCTCATGTGCCTTACGGCTTCAACAACATTTCCAGTTCCAGCTTCTCCTTTTGTTCTAAGCAATGCAGCTCCTTCATCTATTCTCCTAAGAGCTTCTCCTAAATTTCTTGCTCCGCATACTGTTGGTATTTCAATTTCATGTTTTGGTAAATGAAATTCTTCATCTGCCGGTGTTAAAACTTCTGATTCATCTATGAAATCCACTCCGATTGATTCAAGCATTCTAGCTTCTGCAATGTGTCCAATCCTGCATTTTGCCATAACTGGTATTGTTACTTTTTCCCTTATTTCTTCAATGAGTTTTGGGTCAGACATTCTTGCAACACCACCTTTTGAACGTATATCCGCAGGAACTCTTTCCAAAGCCATTACTGCACATGCTCCTGAATCTTCAGCAATTTTTGCTTGCTCTGCATTTACAACATCCATTATCACTCCACCACAAAGTTGTCTTGCTAGTCCTATATTTAATTCATATCTACTCATTTTTTTCTCCTTGTTTATTTTTCCCATTCTCCCTTTATTCCGAGATTTTCTATTTCTTTTTTCAAATCCAAATTATCCTTTGATTTTTTTTCTTTTTTCTCAGTTTTTATATTTAAAGGAACTGTTTCTGCAATCGTTTTCACTTTTATTTTTCTTTTTAAACATGCATCAGAAACAGTCTCGATGATTTTTTTTGTATTTTCTTGGTTTATCCTCCTCCAAGGAAGAGAGTTTTCCATAACGGAAATGAAAGCTGTCGAATCTTCCCATTTTAAGAAATTTCTTCTGTTCAAGATTGTCCATAAGGAAATGTCGGTTTTCTTCAGGTGTTCCAGGAAATTAATCCAATCAGGATCTTTCTTTTTGATGGATTCCTCCTTCGTTTTCGTTCCTGTTTGCTGCTGTACCGGAACTTTTGGTGACGTTGATTCCTCCTTCGTTTTCGTTCCTGTTTGCTGCTGTACCGGAACTTTTAAATTAATTTTTTGATGAAGGTCGAAAGCGATTATCCTCCATAATGTCAAACCTTCCTTTT
>CAYFJE010000045.1:0-5668 GCA_964343345.1 uncultured bacterium | reverse complement strand
ATTTTTTGATGAAGGTCGAAAGCGATTATCCTCCATAATGTCAAACCTTCCTTTTCCCATTTCAGATTTTTTTTCAATTCGATTATTTCGTCTTGGACGATGAATATGTTGTTTTCTTCCCATTTGTCTGAAAGTTCAGTTTTTATCTGATAATAACCCTCATAATCCTTTATTTTTTTATAAATAAGTATGTTGTGAAGATATTCAATCAATTGATCCATGAATGGCCATATTGAAACACCATTTTTAAATAGTTTTTCAGCATGAATTAAACATTTAGTCGAATCTTTTTCTGTCAAGCAATCTATAAATGATTCAATGCCTATTATGTCACTTAGTCCAAAAAGGTTGAATGCATCATCTAGTTTGATTTCTTTTTCAGAGAAAGTAGATAGTTTTTCTAGGTTTCCAAGGGCATCTCTTGCGCTTCCTTCTGAGATGTATGAAACAAGTTCGCTAACACCTTTTTGAATTTTGATTTTTTCTTTTTTTGAAATTTTTTCTATCAATTCAGTCAAATCTGTACTTTTATGAGCATTAAAAGCAAGATTTTGGCATCTGCTCCTGATTGTTTCAGGAACTTTTTCTGGGTTCGTTGTTGCGAGAATAAACATAATGTGTTCAGGAGGATCTTCTATGGTTTTTAACAAAGCATTAAAAGCGGCTTTGGAAAGCATATGAACTTCATCAATCACATAGACTTTTTTATTTCCTTCTGGAGAAGAGAATCTCATTTCCTCTTGTAATTCTGAAACATCTGAAACAGACCTGTTGCTTGCTCCATCAATTTCAGAAAGACACATGGAACCTCCCTTAAAAATAGAAGAGACTGTCTCTTCTTTGAGATTAGGTTCAAAATTTTTTACAAGTTTTTTGGAATTTATCGCAGCAGCAAATATTCTTGCTGTGCTTGTCTTCCCAGTTCCTCTTGGTCCATGGAAAAGCCATGCATGGGGTATCTTTTGGACTTTTAAGCAATTAATTAGTATCTTTTTTGTCACGGATAGGCCGATTAAATCACTAAACTGTTTCGGTCTGTATTTGTTGTATAAAACTTCAGTCATTAATCAATTCCTTTGCTTTCTTATAAATTCCTTCTTCATCTAGCTCAAATTTTTTTCTATAGATTTCCTGGCTGCCGTGCTTAACAACAATGTCAGGAATCGCGATGGATGAAATTTTAGTACTATTTAGTAGATTTTGTTCTTGAAGAGACTCTAAAACAGCGGATCTTAATCCTCCAATTTTGCTGTGTTCTTCTACAGTTAGTATTCTTTTTGTGGTTGCTGCTTTCATGATTAGATTTTTATCTAATGGTTTTATCCAAATTGGGTCTGCAATAAAACAGCTTATTTTTTCATCTTCTAATTTTTTTGCAGCTTTTATTGCGGTGTATGCGGAAGGGCCCGTTGTAAGAATAGCAATGTCTTTTCCTTCTTTTAACACTTCACCCTTTCCGATAGAAAGTTCTTTTCTTTTTCTTTTTGGCACATCGGGAACAGAACCTCTTGGATATCTTATGGCAAAGGGTTTTTTGTTTTTGTATAAACCACACCTAAGAAGATCTTTTAATGATTGAGAATCTCTCGCTGCTGCAATTACTATATTTGGAAGACATCTTAAATACGACAGATCATAGAAGCCTTGAGCGCTTGAACCATCTCCTCCGACAATCCCCGCTCTATCCATTGCAAAAATAACATGTGCATTTTGAAGCATTACATCATGTACAACTTGGTCATAGCCTCTTTGAAGGAATGTCGAATAAATTGCACATATTGGTTTCAAGCCCGACAAAGCCATTGATGCACTTGCTGTAACAGCATGCTGCTCAGAAATCCCGACATCAAAAAATCTTTCAGGGATTTTTTTCCTGAATACACTTAGACCCGTTCCTTCGGCCATTGCTGCTGTTATTGCGACGATTGTTTCATCTTCTTTTGCAAGATCTGTTACAGAGTCTGCAAATACTTTCGAAAAACTAGGCATGGTGTTTTTTGCTGTAGGAGCAACACCGTGTCTCTTGACAGGATTTTCTTCACTCTCAGAATCACCTTTACCTTTCTTTGTCAGCACATGAAGAAAAACAGGTCTGTCTTGAATGTTCTTTGATGATTCCAATATGTCCGTTAATTGCTTTATATCATGTCCATCTATAGGACCAAAGTATCTAAAACCAAAGGATTCAAAAAGAGCTCCCTCTTTGAAGAAAAAATTTCTTATTGCATCTTTTATGTTAGACAGCATTTTTGCAAAGTTTTTGCTCATTTTTGATTTCGATAAAACATTTGAAGTTTTTCTCATTGTTTTTCTATAGTTTTTTGCTATTCTTAATTTTGTCAAGAATCTGTTCACCATGCCGACATTTGGAGAAATTGACATTTGGTTATCGTTCAATATAACTACAAGAGGGTAGGGTTTTCCTCCTAAGTTATTGATTGCCTCCCAGGCCATTCCGGCAGTTAGAGCTCCATCTCCAATTACTGCTACAACATAGTCTTGATTTTTTTTATTTTTTTGAGCTTCAAGGAATCCGTAAGATGCTGAAAGAGATGTTCCTGCATGACTTCCTCCAAATGAGTCGTATTTTGATTCTTCTATATCTAGAAATCCAGAAAGACCTTTGTGTTTTCTTAAGGTTTTGAAGCCTTTAAATCTACCTGTTACCATTTTGTGTATGTAGCCTTGATGGCCAACATCAAAAATTATTTTGTCTTTTGGGCAATTGAAAACTTTATGTATTGCTAAGGTGAGTTCAACAACTCCAAGATTGCTTGCTAGATGACCGCCTGTTTTGGGTATTTGATCTATTAGAAAATTTCTCATTTCTCTAGACAGTTCCTTGAGTTCGTGTAGATTCATTTTCTTTAAATCTTCAGGTTTTTTTATTGATTCAAGGAAACTTTTTTTCATATTCTTTTCGTTTTTATAAGGTTTGATGCAAAAATCCTAGATTCATTATCTATCATAAGGACCTCGTTAACATTTGTTGGAGTTTTTGAGTCCATACCAATTAATGTTTTTTCAATAACATTTGGAATTTGTGTGAATTTGATTTTTCCTTCAAGGAAGTTGCTGACAGCAATTTCATTGCTTGCATTTAAGACTATTGGATGACCATTTTCTTTAATACCTGCTTCTCTTGCGATTTTGTAGCATGGATAAGAATCTTCATTTAATTTCTGAAGTTCAAAACCTCCTTTAAATGAAGAATCTTTCATTTTTGATATTGGTTTTGGGTGTGCTGGGTAAGAAAGGGCATGGTTTATTGCATAAGACATTTTTGGAGGATTTATCAACATCGATGATGCCCCGTCTTTCCAATGAACTATTGCATGTATTTTTGATTCAGGGTGAATCACAGCATCGATTTTTTCTATAGGCATATCAAAAAGGATACTCGCTTCGATTATCTCCAAACCTTTGTTCATAAGTGTTGCAGAGTTTATTGACACAAGCGGTCCCATGCTCCAAGATGGATGATTCAATGCTTCTTTTGGTGTGACATTTTCAAGTTCATGAATTTTTTTTCCTAAGAACGGTCCTCCTGAAGCTGTTATTGTTAACTTCTCTATATTGTTATTTTTTCTGGAATTATTTAACAGTCTGAATATTGAATTATGTTCACTATCTATAGGGATTATTTTTCCACGATGTTTTTTTTCTGCATCAAGTATCAAGTTTCCAGCAGCAACTATGCTTTCTTTGTTTGCCAATGCAACTTTTTTCCCTGCTTTTAATGCAAGGTAGGTTGCTTCAATTGCTGCTGTTCCAGGTATTGCCATCACAACAATATCTACATTTTCTTGTTTTACAAGATTGTTAATTGAATCTTTTCCAGAGAGTATTTTTCCTTTGAAATCTTTTGCATCTTTTTGATTTGGATTTGCAACAATTATTTTTTCTGAATTCAACAAATCCCCATATCTAGAAAGTTCTTTTGCATTGCTGTTTGAAGCTAGGCCTATTGTTTTGTAATCATTTTTAAAATTCGAGCTAAGAAGCCTTATTGTTTGTTTTCCAATAGATCCTGTAGCTCCAATTACAGCAATGCCTTTCTTCAATCTTCAGGGTCTCCTGTTCTGATTGCGAGTACACAATTATGTCCACCAAATCCGAAGCTGTTGTTCAGGAATGTTCTGTATTCATGTTTGCGTGCTTTTTGTGGGACATGGTCTAGGTCACATTTTGGATCAGGGTTTTCAAGGTTCAATGTCGGGGTTACGGTATTGTTGAGGCCTCCCATTATTCCACATATTGCTTCAACAGAACTTGAGGCACCGAGCAAATGCCCAAGTTGGGATTTTGGGGCAGAAACAGGAATGCTTTTTACATGTTCACCTAAAGCATTTTTTAATGCTTTTACTTCTGTTGGATCATTAAAAAGTGTTCCTGTGCCATGTGCAGAAACATATTCAATTTCTTCTGGTTTCAAATTTGACTCTTCAAGACAATTTTGAATTGCTCTTGTCATGACCCTTCCTGAAGTATCTGGAGCTACTATGTTTCTTGCATCACAAGTTTCACCCATGCCAAGTATTTCAGCATAGACTCTCGCATCTCTTTTTCTGGCTGAAGATTCAGATTCAAGAAGCAACATCCCACATCCTTCAGAAAGAATTGTTCCTGATCGGTTTTTGTCAAAAGGCTTAAGCACATTTACTTCATAAGGGTCTTTTGTTGCAGCAACAGCTCTTGCACGATGAAAAAAAACAACAATGAATTCATCAAAGTAGTCAGAAGAGCCTGCAAGCATGAGGTCCGCATGACCATGTTTGATTTTTCTGTAGGCATTTCCTATTGCTGTGTTTCCGGTTGCACATGTGACACTGAAACTTTCATTTGGTCCTTCAAGGCCAAAATGGATTGCGGGCCACGCACTTGCTCCATTTACTGTATATCTCACACCTGTGAAAGGGCTAACTCCCCTAAGGCCTTTTTCCAGATATTGTTTGTAATTTTTCAACCCCGTTCCAACACCACCATTGCTTGACCCACTTGAAACTCCAAACCTTGACCTGTCTGTTTTCTCAAGATTTATTTTGGAGTTTTTGATTGCTAGGTCTGAAGCGATTATTGAGTAAGCTTGAAACGGATCGATTTTTTTGTTTAATTTTGGAAGATGATCGGCTATTTTGAAATCTTCTGGAATCTGACCTCCAACCTTACATCTGAATTCTTCCGATCTTGAACTTAAGCCATGGATAGGTCTGATTGCGAGTTCATTGTTCGACATTGAGCTCCAAAGTTTTTCGACACCTATCCCGAAAGGAGTTACAGACCCCATGCCAGTTACAAAAACTCTTTCAGTCATTTTTTATCATTTTTCTCAAAACAGTTGGCAATATTCCACCATTTCTGTAATATTCAATTTCCACCGGGGTGTCTAATCTAATTTTTGTTTGAAATTCAAATTCAGATCCATCTTTTCGTGTTGCTTTTATCTTTATTTTTTGTCCTGGTTTTAATTCTTTTTCTATTCCGCATATTGTGAATTTTTCGGATCCAGTTATTCCAATTTTTTCAGCATTTTCTCCATTTGTAAAACAAAGGGGCAAAACGCCCATTCCAACAAGATTTGACCTGTGTATCCTTTCAAATCCGGTTGCTATTACAGCTCGAACACCAAGAAGATTTGTTCCTTTGGCTGCCCAATCTCTTGAAGAAC
>CAYFJE010000044.1:0-9136 GCA_964343345.1 uncultured bacterium | reverse complement strand
TGCCGTTCGTGGTTACGCCGAAAGGCACAATGAGGATCCCGACAGCTGGGGTGCTGTTGCCCTCTTCCATGACCTGGATTACGAAAAACACCCCACGGAAGACGACCACCCCTATAGGGCGGTCGACTACCTGAAAGAGCAGGGCTGGCCGGACTGGGCCACAAGGGCGATACTCTCACACGCGGATTACACAGGTATCAAGAGGGAAAGCATCCTTGAAAAGGTCTTGTATGCCTGCGATGAGATTACGGGATTGGTTGTCGCAACAGCATTGGTCAGGCCAGACAAGGACATCAAGAGCGTGAAGGTGAAAAGCGTCAAGAAGAAATGGAAGCAGAAGTCTTTTGCCGCAGGTGTTAACAGGGATGATGTCCTGAAGGGTTGTGAAGACCTTGGAGTTGACCTTTGGGAGCATGTGGGTTTTGTCTTGGAATGCATGCAGTCTGCAGCAGGTCTTTTGGAGTTGAGCGGAAATGAACCTGATAGTTAGGCAACTCTTGGAACTGGCCCTTATTGCCGCAATGATCTTTGTTTCAAGGTCCAGCGGTGTTGCTAATGGTATCCTTGGAATGTCCCTAGGCCTTTTCTTGGGCCTTTCGGTTGCTTCCGGATTGCAAAGCGGCGATTCAAGGATGTTTAAGCTCAAAAAATCTTCGCTGAAGCTTTTTCCCCTGTTTTTCGCATTTTTGGGCTTCTTTTTCGGTTTTTTTTAGATTTCAGAGGTATACAGAGGGAAAAACTCCATTTGCCTCTTGACAAAATATATTTTCTTAGGCACAATACTTATATCTTAAATTACCTCTGGAGGGTTAAACTTATGACATATTCACACGATAACGCTAAAGGAACTTGGTACCTACACGGTAAACAGGTTAATCTTAAAGGCGGACGAACACAGCAGATTTACTGGTTTGCAAAAAGCGAAGGCGCAAATGCATGCGACATGCCAAGCGGCTATGTTGTTACTGAGTCTGCAAGAACAGGACTTCCTCTTCTAAAGAAAGGCTAGTCTCAAATCTATATAATTGCGGTGGCAACCCCACCGCAATAAACTTCTTTTTCACTTTATTTTCGGGATGTAGCGCAGCCTGGTAGCGCGCTGCGCTGGGGGTGCAGAGGTCGGAGGTTCGAATCCTCTCGTCCCGACCATTTTCATCTTAGGATATCCCTACTATGAAAAAAATACTCATCTTTATTTTCTTGCTAACTGCAAGCAGTTCTTACCTAAAAGCCATTTTCGAATCAGCCCCAAGCTTGATTACAAAAAGTTTCACAACATCATTAGGCGATGAAGGTTATTTTTGGGAAGTTTCAGGATTGCCCAAGGATGATTCGAAACCGGTTATTTTCCTGATTGGGGGCTTGCGAGGAGATGAACCCTATTCAGGTGATGCTATAGAAAGCTTCTTGGTGAAGCTCAACCAGGATTACATGAATGGTGATGAAGAGGTGGTCAAATTGTTGGAAAGGGTTACTTTCAGGGCTGTGCCGGAATTGAACCCGTCGGGGCTGAGGATCGCTGCAGGTATCCCAGGAATGTTTCCTTGGAACGGTGTCCCATGGGATGATGATGGTGACGGTTTCCAAGACGAAGACCCTCCCGTGGATTTGAATGGAGATGGTGTTATAGGTTCTGTGAGAATCAAAAAACCTTGGGGAGAATGGAAGGAAGCCTCACCGAAAGACGATCTCAAGATAACGAAAATGAAAAAAGCAAACTTCCTGAAAGGAGAAAAAGGAGGATGGATTCTCAGGAATGTTGAAGGCAATGATTCTGACGGAGATGGTCTTTACGGAGAGGATGGCTTGGGCGGAATATCGTTGGATAGAAATTTCCCATACAACTGGCAGTTCCATTACTCCCATAAAGGGGGAGGCCCTTTTTCTGTCAGTGAAAATGAGGTGAAATTTATCGTAGACGAGCTTTTAGCTTCTCCCGAAGTTGCATTCATTGTCAATGTTAGAGACATTGGAGCGGGAATGGCTTATCCGATGAGGGATGAATCTCTGGACAAGACACCGCAAGAAGACAAGAAGATATTCGAAGCAATTGGAGAAAGATTCAAGAAAAAGACACCGTACGAATCTTTTTTCATGGCAAAAGATGGCCCAGACACATGGTCAAAGAAGGGTAATTTTTTGGATTGGGCTTATGCAGGCTTGGGCAGATGGGCCGTATCCGTTGGAATGTGGGGCCTGTTGGATGAAGATGAAGAGACGGGCAAGATATCTTTTGAAAAGGCATGGCATCAAGTTTCAGAAAAAGAGTGGTTTGAGACTGTTGGATACAAGGATTGGAGCAGTTACAAAGAAGGGGAAGACTCTGCAGGATGGCCTGTTTATGGCAGAACTCGAATCCCAGAAAACGAATCAAGGCTAGACGGAGTGTTGGATTCATGGATAAAGTCTTTAGTTGAAGAGTTGCCAATTCTGAATGTGGCAGTTGAAGAATCTGAAAGGATTAGTTCGGAGACTGTAAAAATCAAATTCAGAGTTTGGAACAGTGGTTTGTTGAGTACAGATTCAGCAATGTCTGAAAGGATAAGAGAATCCTCAAATATATGGGTCAAGTTCCCCGAAGGAGATATGGAGTTGGTTTTAGGGTTGCCGGAAATCAATCTAGGGACTCTTTCTCCAGGGGAAAGCAAATCTTGGGAATGGGTGATAAAGGGCAGAAAGAAAATCGACATATCCCCAATTCACCCAAGGTCCTTTATCAATTCTTTAACCATTTACCTACAGGAGATTAAATAATGAAGTTTTTTTTACATATTTTGATTTTTAGCTTATGTGCTTTTACCCCCCCGAGAACAATTGAACCAAAGGTCAATATTGATTTTTCAACTTACTATGATTATGAAGAGATGGGTGAGGTTTTAGTTGAATTAACAAATGCTTATCCGAATCTTTTAACCCTTGATGTTATGGGTAAAAGTAGAGAAGGCAGGGATATATGGATTGTTACTGTGAATAACCCTTCAACAGGAGAGCACTCTTCAAAACCAGCAATGTATATTGATGCAAATACACATGGAAATGAGATCCAAGGTAGTGAGATTGCAATATTCACTATTTATTATCTTGTAACAAGATTCAATAAAGATGAATGGGTGACTGAGCTGCTGAATGATTATTCTTTCTATATTGCACCGACGGTAAACCCTGACAGCAGGCATAGGTTTTTCCATGAACCAAATAATCCACATAGCCCAAGACAAAACATAAGGCCTTTTGACAACGATCGTGACGGCGTGTTTGACGAAGACGGTCCAGAAGATTTGAATGGGGATGGAGAAATCACTCAAATGCGAAGAAGGAATGTGTATGGAAGCAGGGTGTCTTCAATTGATTCAAGAGCAATGGAAGCGAAAGAGTTTGATGAAGATGGAGAATGGGATGTTTTTTGGACAGAGGGAATTGACAATGATGGAGATGGGTCGATCAATGAAGACGGTGTTGGTGGTGTGGATTTGAACAGGCAGTGGCCTTGGGACTGGGCTGCAGATCACAAACAATATGGAGCAGGTCCATATATGCTTTCAGAACCGGAAACAAGAGCCACAGCAGATTTCATTCGTGAACATCCAAACATCGCAGCTGTCCAAAGTTATCACAATGCAGGGAACATGATCCTGCGTCCGCCAGGCACAAAGGAAGCCTCTGAAAGGGGGTTGTCTTCAAAAGACAAAAGAGTTATGGATTTCATGGCAGAAAAAGCAAAAAACTTTCTTCCAGAATATGAGTATCTTGAAGTTTATAGTGGTTTGTATGCCGTAAGTGGCGGTTTTTTTGATTGGACCTATGGGGAGTTGGGAATCTTCTCTTTTACTAACGAGCTTTATTCTTTTAATCCTGACTACGATAATGATGGGGATTCTTCACAAATAGAAAAGCTGAAATGGAATGATGATGTTGCTCATGGGACATGTTTTTCCGATTGGGAACCATACACACATCCAGAGTTGGGGGAAATTGAAATTGGTGGATGGAAATCATTTTGTACAAGGGCACCTTTGCCAGACGATCTTTTTGACATGGCAATGAGAAATACATTATTTACACTTATGCATGCTTCCTTTATGCCCAAGGTGGATTTCGGAGAAATAAACATCACTCAAGCAGACAGAGATTTTTGGAGAATTGATCTCGAGATCAAAAATTCAAAAGGAATGCCGACAGCTTCAGCACAAGGAGTGAAAAGCGGGTATGCCCATTCCGACAAGATTTGTTTTGAAGGGGTTGATCTTTTGCTTGCTGGGGCTAGAGAGTTCAATCGAAGACCTGGAGAAAGTCTTCATCTGATTCAATCTCAATTCGAAACGAGAGATAATTGTGCACACATTGGTCATATCGATCCATATAACCATAAATGGGTAACTCTCTTTGTAAGAGGTAAAAAAAACAAAATAGCAGATATTATTTTTTCTTCACAAAAAACGAAATCTGTTAATGCAGAGATTGTTTTAAAAGATTAGGTTTATTTGTAAAGAGGAAGTTCCCTGTATTTTTCAAATAGGTAATCTTGTCTAGACTGAAGATCGACCCATTCTCCTCCCACCATCAAGGAATCAAGCCTTCCTTTGTATTCAAATGGATGATTTGTCCAAAGAGCTATGTCTGCCCTCATACCTTTTTCAATTCGACCAGAGTAATTGATTAAACCAATTGCAGCAGCAGGATTTTCAGTGATTGCGGCAAAAGAGGCACCTTCAGACAAGCCATTTGCCCAGGCTATTCCTGCCTTGAAACGAATTCTTTGAAGGTTGTGTGAACTGAATGAGGAGAATATAACTTTAACTCCTTTTTCGGTCATTATTTTGCTGTTTTTCAATGTTGCACCCAAAGAATCAAATCCTCCCAGCAAATTTGCTTCACTGTCTACCAGTACGGGATATCCTGTTGCTGCAATTTTTTCGGCAACAACCCACCCTTCTTGGACTCCTTGAAGAATCAGTTTCATTCCCCATTCTTTGCCAAGATTTATTACATCAAGAATAGATTTAGCGTCAGAGACTGAAACAAAAACAGGAATTTCTCCATTAAATGCCTTAAAAAGAATTTCAAGTTCTTCAAAAGGAAGTGACAGTGTATGTAATTCTCCCAAGGAGAAATCTTTGGAGTTTTTCATGTAGAAATCAGCATCTTCTTTCCATTTTCTCCAAAGTTCTTTACCTTTCGAACCTCCTTGCCAAGGAAGAGATATCGATTGTTTTTCACTGCATTGTTCTGCATACCCCGGGATTTCTTTGTTGTCTGAAAGACAAACAATTCCATTTAAACCACTCCCTCTTATTAATGCTAATGCTACACCACCCCTCCTTGCTAGTTTTACATGACTTGAATCAGGTTTGAAGTCGTCAATATTTTTTCTTGCAAAACCTCTTTCTTCCTGTATTCCCGAAACCCCCGAAGCTGTGTTGTTGTGAGAATGCCCGTGACTATGAGTTGATTCAAGGTCCATGATATCAGTACCGCTTATCGAAGGCAATCCTATCGATGTTCCTATATCAAAAAAACCAATGGTTGCAATCAGGCCAGAACCGTCTTTGACAGCATATCCATCTGGGTTAGTTTTTTGCCATCCAACATCATTGTTTTCAGAAATGCTTTCTATAAGGCCGTTTTTAATAACTATTATGGCATTCGGAATTTTTTTGATGCATTTTTCAGAAGGGGCATTAATGCATTGTTCAGTTCCAACCCAGGCTTCAACATTCTGGATAGCAATTTTTTCTTCAAATTCAATTGATGATGAGAGAGCCCATATTAGATTAAAAAAAGAACTAAATAAAAGCATTAAAACACTCATTCCAAACTCCTGTCAAAAGTCCATTGCCCTATTTCAAAGTCACTCCAGCCTGAAATTCCTTTATCTCTATCCCACATTACTTGACCATCTATGATTGTCATTTCAGAAACAGCTCTAATAGAAAAGGGATGATGGCTCCATATAACCAGATCTGCCATTTTCCCAGGTTTCAAACTTCCTGTTTGTTCATGTATCCCTAGACCCCAGGCTGCATTGTATGTAAACCAATCAATGGCTTCTTCCTCTTTTATCTCTAATCCTTTTTCAACAGCTTCATAATATATTTGAGCTGCACGCTGGTTCAATCTTTGTATGTCAATCGCACTATCACTATGGATGATTACATTGACTCCTTCAACATGAGACAATCCTGGTCCGGCTGTTGTTGCATCGTAAGCTTCATATTTAAAACCCCACCAATCCGCCCATATTCCAACCCCCGTATTGTTTTTTGAGAGGACATCTCTTATCTTGTAAGATTCGATAGCATGATGAAAAACCCTTAAATGCCAACCGAACTCATGCGAAAGGTCTATCATGTGCAGAAGATCATCAGCCCTATAACAATGTACTTGTGCCAAAATATCCCCATCCATCAGATTCATCATTGTTTCCATTGTTAAATCTCTTGACGGTGGCTCTGGTTCTTCTCCTTTCTGTTTCTTGCTCCACTCTTCCCACTCTTTTTCCCATTTTTTCCAACCTCTTGAATATTCAACAGCGTTTATCCATGCCTGTCTGTCTCTGTAAAGGTTCCCCATTCTTGTTTGAGGGCCTCCTCTGTCTCCATAGACTCTTTTTGGATTTTCTCCACAAGCCATTTTCAAACCATCCTTTGCTCCTGGAAACCTCATGTCTTGTGGAGTTAGTCTCGGATGTAGTTTAAGGGTTGCACCATGTCCTCCTATCAGATTTGCAGAACCAGGAAGTACCTGGATTGTTGTTGTCCCACCAGAAACAGCTCTTTCGATAGCTATATCCTGTGGCCAAAAGGCATGGATCGTTTCGATTCCAGCTGTTATTGGATTCACCATTTCGTTACCATCGCTATGGGCTGCAGGCCCAGGATTTGCATAAACTCCCATATGAGAGTGAATATCAATCATTCCTGGTGTAATGTATTTGTCTTCAGCATCAAAAACAATAAAGTTATCTTCAATACTATTTGCATAATCGCCCTCTCCAACAGAGTGAACAAGTCTGTTTTTTAGCAATATCCAACCTTTTTCAATTAACAAACCTTCTCCTTGAAATATTTTTGCATTTTTTATAAGAATGGGCTTTGGAGTATTTTCAAACCTGAGTTCACCCCTTATTTCTTTCCAAGGAGGATCAACATTTACGATTTCCTGTTTTTCTTTTGAGAAAAGATTTCCCACCCCAAGAAGAAATATTAAAAGGATTCCCATTTCGTATTGATTCTATTTACAATCAAAGAAAAATTATGACTCTTCTTTTGTTTGATATTGATGGAACTTTGTTATTAACAGGTTTTGCTGGAGTTGACGCTTTTGAGGATTCAGTAAAGAAAATGTACAACAAATCTCCAGGAAATGTCGATTTTTCTGGAGGTTTGGATTCTGAAAATGCAAGAGCTTGGATTTCTGGTACGGGAGAAATCCCAACTGAAGAAAATCTAAAAATTTTTAAATCCCATGTTGAAAAAAGAATGCCCACATCTTTAGAAAAATGTAAAGGGCGTGTAATGCCAGGAGTTTTTTCATTATTGAGAAAATTAGATGAAATGAAAATTTCTTATGGCTTGTTAACAGGTAACTGGGAAAAAACGGGAAGGATGAAATTAGATTTTTACAATTTAAATGAATGTTTTAAATGGGGGGCATGGGCTGATGATGCATCCACTCGTGAAGCTTTGGTTCCTATAGCCTTGGAAAGAGCAAAAAAACATGGATGGGAAGAAAATGAAAATGTTTGGATTGTTGGAGATACACATAGGGATGTCGAAACAGCACATGCAAATAATGTTAAATGCCTTGCAGTGATGACAGGTTGTCACAGCAAGAAGATAAAAGAAAGGCTCATTAATTCGAAACCAGATGTGCTGGTGAAAGATCTTTCTGATGTTGAGAAGATAATTCAAACGATTATTTGAATTAGAATTTATTTTTCAAATTTTTTTGACAAGAAGGGAGGCTCAATGAACAATAATCGTCACAACGAAATACATACGGAGAAATTTTTTGCTGGGAGAAGAACCTATTATGTTGATGTTAAGAAAACATCAACAGGTGACAAGTATTTAAAAATTACCGAAAAAAGAAAAGAAGAAGGCAGGGTTGATCGTTTTTCAGTTTTTGTTTACGAAGAGGATATGAGTAAATTTTTAAATGCTTTGGATGGATGTAAAGATCATTTTGATTTGAGTAAAAGCTTTGTTCCAGAATCAGAAGATACTGGAGAGTCATTCGAAGATTAGATTTTTAAAAGGATATACTTTTTAAATAATTGTGGGATAATTCTCATATCAGGAGGGTTGGCCGAGTGGACGAAGGCGGCGGTCTTGAAAACCGTTAGGCGGGTAACCCCTGTCTCGGGGGTTCGAATCCCTCACCCTCCGGTGAAGTGAAAAATATGATTGCTTTTCTTGTTCTTTTTTTTGGTTTTTTTAACCCTATAGATTCTTTTTTGGCTAAAGATAAAAGTGCGGATATCGATATGGTTTCTTTTTTAGAGATTTATGAAACTGACAAGAATGATTTAAATCGTTTCCACAGTCTTGTATTAAGTGATTTTTATCTTGAAAGATTTGCGGAATTTCAAGAACAATGGCAAGATCGAATGAATTTGATTGATTTCAAGTCTCTTGAAAAGCCTGAAAAAATTGATTTCATCCTTTTAAAAAATTATATTTCCCATGAGTTGGATGTTGTAAATTTCAAAAAAGAAGAAAATAGAAAAATAAAAGAAACATTTCCTTTTGTCGAGAAGATCCTTTTTCTTGAAGAGGAGAGAAGGGCCTTAAGGCAAGTAGATCCAAAGGAAGCGGCTGAAATATTGATGCAAGTAGAAAATGCTATCCATGCTAAGAAAGAGGAGATGGTTGCTTCAAAAGAGAAGCTGGATCCAGTTTTTGCAAACAATTCTTCAAAGAAATTAAATCAATTGAAAAACAACCTTTCAAGCTGGTTCAACTACTATCATGGTTTTGAACCTGAGTTTGATTGGTGGGTTGAAGAACAGTATAAAAAAACAAATCAAGCATTATCAGATTTTTCCTCATATTTGAAAAGGGAGATTGCAAAACAAAGAGAAGAAGAAGATGATCCAATAATAGGGACACCAATCGGAAGAGAGAAGCTTTTATCA
>CAYFJE010000043.1:0-9179 GCA_964343345.1 uncultured bacterium | reverse complement strand
CATGTAATATATTTTCAACTCAAGATCATGCGGCTTGTTATATTGCTTCAAAAGAAATACCTGTTTTCGCTTGGAAAGGAGAATCCCTAAAAGAATACTGGTGGTGTGTTTTCCAATCACTCAACTGGAAAAGAGGAGGGCCTAATCTAATCATTGATGATGGAGGAGATGTAACGCTCCTTATTCACCAAGGTGTTAAATTTGAAAAAACATCGGAGCTTGAAAAAGAAAACAGCGCAGATCAAAAAATAATCAATCACCTTCTGAAAGAGGTTAAAAAGAAATTTGGAAATAACTATTGGAATCAAATGTCAGAAAATATAAAAGGTGTAAGTGAAGAAACTACAACAGGAGTCCTTAGACTAAAACAAATGCATGAATCAAAAAATCTTTTATTTCCAGCAATTAATGTAAATGACTCTGTTACAAAAAGTAAATTTGATAACATCTATGGATGTAGACACTCCCTTCTTGATGCACTAAATAGAGCAACTGACAATCTTATCAGTGGGAAAAAAGCACTTGTTTGTGGTTATGGTGATGTGGGGAAAGGGTCTTGTGAATCTTTATTGGGACAAAATGCAATAGTTGCAGTTTCAGAGATAGACCCAATATGTGCATTGCAGGCATGCATGAAAGGGTTAAGGGTCATAACTGTAGAAGATGCAATCAAAGAATCTTTTGACATATATGTAACAGCAACAGGAAACAAAAACATAATAAACACAAAACACATGCAAAAAATGAAAGACAACTCAATAGTTTGTAATATAGGTCATTTTGACAATGAAATAGATATGTTTGGATTAGAAAAAATGGCAAAAGAAAAAACTGCAAAGAAAGAAAAAATTAAAGAAAATGTAGATATTTGGACATTTAAAGAATCTTCAAACTCAATCATAATACTTGCTGAAGGTAGGTTAGTGAACCTGTCTTGCGCAACAGGTCATCCATCACTAGTAATGTCTTGCTCTTTTGCAAATCAGGTACTAGCTCAAATCGACTTATTTAATTCCAAAAATCAAAAAATAGAAGTAAAAACCCTAAGCAAAAAACTCGATGAAAAAGTTGCAAGGCTACATATGAAACACTTTAACGGAAAACTTACAAAATTAACAAAAGAACAAGCGAAATACATACAGGTATCTTCAGACGGACCATACAAATCAGAAGAATACAGATACTGATGGATAATCGTATAGTTGTTAAAATAACAAAAAACAACAATAGAGCTCAAATAAATTGAAATTTAAAAAAAACATATTAGTTACCGGAGGATGCGGGTTTATAGGAAGTTCATTTCTAAGACACACAGTCCCAAAATATAAAGAATTCAACTTCGTCAATTTAGATTTATTAACATATGCAGGGAATAAACTAAATGTAAAAGAAATAGAAAATTTTTCTAATTATCAATTTATTCATGGTGACATAAGAGACATCAACATGCTTACTGAACTTTTTGAAAAAATAGATTATGTGATACATTTTGCTGCTGAATCTCATGTTGACAGATCTATAGAAAATTCAAATGACTTCATTACAACAAACATACTGGGAACCCATTTACTTTTGGATTTGTCAAAAAAAAATAATATTGAAAAATTTATTGCAATCAGCACTGATGAAGTTTATGGATCGTTGAAAGAGTCAGAAGAACCAAGTACTGAAGAATCTCCTCTGCTCCCAAGGTCTCCCTATTCTGCATCAAAAGCATCGTCTGATCTTCTTTGCCTTTCTTACTATGAAACCTTTGGATTAAATATATGTATAACAAGATGCTCAAACAATTATGGCCCATACCAATACCCTGAAAAGTTAATTCCGGTTTTGATCAATAAAGCCTTGAAGAATGAGAACTTACCCATATATGGAGATGGAAGAAACATAAGAGATTGGATTCATGTAGATGACCATGTAAAAGCAATAGAATCTGTCTGGAAAAAAGGTTCTCCTGGAGAAATTTACAATATAGGTGGAAACACGCCAAAACGAAACTTAGAAATAGCAGATGCCGTTCTGTCTTCATTAAATTTACCAAAAGAAAAAATTGAATTTGTAAAAGATCGACCCGGTCATGATTGGAGATATGAAGTTAACGATATGAAAATAAAAGATGAATTAGACTGGAAACCTGAAATAGACTTTTCTAAAGGTATCAAAAAAACAATTGATTGGTATCTTGCCAATGAAGAATGGTGGAAACCTTTAGTGAATGAAGCTGGAGGAAGAAGAGGCTTAGCTGATGGATAGAAGGAAAATAAGCAAACTACTAGGTGCTCTTCTTCTAATAATAATCATTGGAACTGAATCTTTTAAAAAATGGGAAGGTCTTGAAACAGCAGATGCTCTTTACTTAACAATAACAACAATTAGCACAGTAGGAAATGTTGCTGGCCCAGAAACAAATCCAGGAAAACTGATAGGAATGCTTTTGATAATGAGTGGACTTTCAGTTTTTTCATTAGTTGTTATAGAGACAACAAAAGCAATTTCAGATGGACATTTTAGAGACATTTACAGGAGAGGAAAAATGGAACAAACAATAAAAAATACATCAAAACATGTCATTATTTGTGGCCTTGGAAGAATGGGGAAAAAGGTAGCTGAGGAGTTACAAAGATCTAAGAAAAAATTTGTCATTGTAGAAAAAAAACAAGAAGAAAATTTAAATCTTGAAAGTACAAAAAACCTATATGTCCTTGGAGATGCAACAGTTGATGAAACCCTGTTAAAAGCAGGTGTAAAAAAAGCAAGTGGCTTGATAGCATGCCTTGGATCTGATTCAGATAATGTCTTTTTAACCTTAGCAGCAAGAAACCTTTCTCCTAAAATCTCTATTGTTGCTAGGGCCTTTTCAAAAGATGCTGTAGCCAGACTAAGTCAAGCAGGAGCAAACAAAGTAATCTCTCCTTTTGAATTAATAGGACCTTGGTTAGCAAGAGCTGTAAAAAATCCTGCAAAACATGATTTCTTAGAAATAATAACAAACTCCAGTTCAAAAAACCCAATTCAAGAGCTTGAAGTTGAATCAAATTACTTAAATAAAAAAACAATATCGGAAAGCAATATAAGAGAAAAGGAAAAAGGTATTGTCCTTGCAGTCAGACGAAAAGGAAAAACACATCTAAACCCTGCACCAAATTTCAAATTCGAAACAGGCGATAAGATTTTCATTCTAAAAAATAACTAAATTAATGAAAATACTCTTTGCAACTCATTCAAAAGGGAAAATTAAAGAATTTTGTAAATCCCTTAAAAACTGTAAGATATTTTCCCTTGAAGACCTTAACTTAAAAGACTCTCCTGAAGAAAATGGAAAAACATTTCGAGAAAATGCTTTTATAAAAGCTCGGTACTGGAAAAATAAAATCGACAAATCTTTTATTATTGTTTCAGAAGATGCTGGAATAGAGGTTGATGCACTTGGAGGAAGACCTGGAGTACATTCTGCAAGATATGCAAAAACAGAAAAAGATGCTAATATAAAATTGCTTGAAGAATTAAAAAATATCCCTTACGAAAAAAGAACTGCAAGGTACATTTCCGTTTTTGCATTGATTCCAAATCGATTTGGAACAATTTTTTGGAAATCTTCTTGTGAAGGTTTGATTTTAGAAAAAGAAGATGGAAATAATGGATTTGGTTATGATCCAATCTTTTTTAGTAAAGATTTACAAAAACCTTTTGGAAAGGTTCAAATTTCAGAAAAAGAAAAAGTTTCACATAGGGGAAAAAACTTAAAAAAACTACAAAATTGGATTGATTTAAATTCAAAAAACTAATTAAGCATTTCTTTAAATTTAGAAAAAATATTCAAACTATCTAAAGGACCAGGACTTGCTTCAGGGTGAAATTGAATAGCCATTACAGGAAGATTTTTATGAGCTATACCCTCAACAGTGTTGTCATTAAGAGCAGTATGAGTTACATAAAGGTCGGTATTTTCCAAACTTTGAGGATCTACAGAATACCCGTGATTCTGTGTTGTTATGACAGCCTTTTGACTTGAATTATCGAAAACAGGATGATTTCCTCCTCTATGACCAAACTTTAATTTAAATGTATTTCCTCCAAAAGCCAAAGCCAGCAATTGATGTCCTAGACATATACCCAAATAAGGTTTTGATTCTGCAAGAATCTTGACAGTCTCGACAATTCCCCCAACAGCTTTTGGGTCACCAGGTCCTGGACTAACAACAACACCATCAGGATCATCACTCAGTATCTCTTCTGCTGTTGTTGAACAAGGATATTGAATGACTTCAAAACCTTGATCAAGCAAGTATCCAATAATAGACTTTTTCACACCAAGATCCAATAAAGCAACACGAAATCCATCACCTTTATGAATAATTTTCTTTTTCACACTTACCCCACTAACTAAATCTAAACTTTCTATAGGTGGAGCTTTTTTTACAAGTGAAACAAGTTCTCTATCATGAAGAACTGAGCTTATCCCTCCTGGGACTACTCCTTTTGATCTTATTTTTTGAGTTAAAGCTCTTGTGTCTATTTCAGAAATACCTGTAATGTTTTTTTCTTTTAGCCAAGAATCTAACCCTGCTCTTTTCTCTGTTCCTAAACCATGAAATTCTTTAATTATTAAACCTTTTGCAGCTTCACAATCTGATTCATTAAATTCTTCCGAAACACCATAATTTCCAATCATCGGATATGTAAAAGTAACAATCTGTCCCGCATAAGATGGGTCTGTTAAAACTTCTTGATACCCAGTCATATTAGTTGTAAAAACAATCTCTCCAAGAGTTGTTGCCCTTTTACCTATTGAAACTCCTTCGTAAACAGTTCCGTCATTCAGTGCTAAAAAAGCATTATTCAAAATCTCCTCCCTCCATCAAATGAGAGATTATAGCCATTCTTGCATAAACTCCCCACTTTACCTGATCAAAAACAAATGACCTTTTATGATGAATCAAACCTGGAGAAATGTCAACACCTGGCATCGTTGGACCAGGAGCCATTAGGTATTGATTTTCTTTGAGATCCCTAACAGTTAACTTTGAATAAGAATCAATAATGTCAGAACCTTCTCCCCATCTTTCTTTCTGAGGCCTTAAAACATACAAAACATCTGAACATTCTTGTGCTTCTTCTAAACTTTCAAAAGTATTTAATTTCGTTTCAAATTTTGATGTTGGCAACAAAGACAAATCAACACCTGAACCTGGCCAAAGATTAATTAAAGAATGTGCAACTCTACTGTGTTCAACATCTCCAATTATGGTTATTTTTTTATTTTTCAAGCCAATAGAATCCATCAAAGTAAAAGTATCTCCAAGAGCTTGTGTTGGATGCTCTCCTTTTCCATCACCAGCATTTACTATCCACATGTCTAAATCCAAATCTTTCAAAAGTTTTGGGAGACCCTCTTTTGGTGTTCTTATAACAATACCATCAATCTCTAAAGAATTAAGATTAAAAAGAGTTTCTTCAAAAGTTTCCCCTTTTGACAGAGAAGAAGTCTTAAAATCAAAATAAAGAGTCCTGCCTCCAAGTGTACAAATAGCCTCATTAAAAGATGTTTTTGTCCTTGTCGAAGGCTCTTCAAACAACAAAGCAACAGTGCCTAAGTTAGAAGATTCATATTTTCGAGATAATGACTTTTTAGTTCTTTTCTTTAAAGATTCAGCATTGAGAAACAAAGATTCCAAATTTTTATTGTTAAAATCTTTAGAACTTACTAAACCTCTCAAATCAACCAACAAAAGGAGCTATAACCAAACTCACAACTGCCATTAATTTCAATAAAATGTTTAAACTTGGCCCTGCAGTATCCTTGAAAGGATCTCCTACAGTGTCGCCAACAACAGCAGCTTTATGAGCTTCTGAACCTTTTCCTCCATGTGAACCTTTTTCTATATATTTTTTCGCATTATCCCAAGCACCACCTGAATTAGCCATAAATATAGCCATCATTACTCCACTTGTCAAAGAACCAGCGAGCAAGCCCCCAAGCATTTCAGCACCTCCAATTTTTCCAACAAGAATAGGAGAAAGGATTGCGAGAAGCCCTGGCATAACCATCTGCCTCAAAGCTCCTTGTGTTGAAATGTCAACACATCTAGCATAATCAGCCT
Source organism: uncultured bacterium (assembly GCA_964343345.1). Taxonomy (GTDB): domain Bacteria; phylum UBP7; class UBA6624; order UBA6624; family UBA6624; genus UBA6624. The sequence goes on along the minus strand of CAYFJE010000043.1, from coordinate 3,078 downwards.
GAGCTTTTCCTGCGAGAAGCCCTGGAATTTCTTTAAATTGTCTTCTTACTTCTTCAACCATTTCATACGCTGCTTTTCCAACAGCGGTCATTGCCATTGAAGAAAATAAAAATGGCAACATTCCTCCAAGGAGCATTCCTGCTAATGTTTGAGGATTTGCAACATTCAAAACCTCTAAATTTGAAGCAGCCATAAAACCAGCAAACAATGCCAAACTTGTCAATGCAGCAGAACCTATGGCAAAACCTTTTCCAACAGCAGCAGTCGTATTTCCAACAGCATCTAACTTATCAGTTCTCTCTCGAACCTCTTTAGGAAGACCTGCCATTTCAGCTATGCCTCCAGCATTATCTGCTATTGGACCATAGGCATCGACAGCCAACTGTATCCCAAGTGTTGCAAGCATACCTACAGCAGCTATAGCAATTCCATACAAACCCATCAACGAATTAGCTATCACTATTCCGGCACATATTGCAATTACAGGATATGCAGTACTTACCATTCCAACAGACAATCCTGAAATTATGTTTGTTGCACTTCCTGTTAAAGAATCTTTTGCGATACCTTGAGCAGGTTTTGTTTCATCACTTGTATAGTATTCGGTCAGTTTTCCAACAATTATACCTACACCCAAACCAGCAACAACAGTCCAAAATATATTCTGACCATCATCTGTTGGAATCCAGGTGTGTGTCAAGAAATAAGAAGAAACAACAAATAGAACACCAGCAGTTACAGAGCCTTTGTCTAAAGCATGTTGAGGATTCCCCCCCTCTTCGGTTTTAACCATAAATGTTCCAATAACACTACAAACAATACCAATTGAAGCAAATGCCAATGGCAACATTACATGACCCAATGTGTAATTCGTCAGAGTAAATGCAAGAATCATTGCACCTATCATCGCACCTACATAGGATTCAAAAAGATCAGCACCCATACCAGCAACATCACCTACATTATCTCCAACATTGTCAGCGATTGTTGCAGGGTTTCTAGGGTCATCTTCTGGAATATCCATTTCAACCTTTCCAACTAAATCAGCACCTACATCAGCAGCTTTTGTATAAATTCCACCTCCGACTCTTGCAAATAAAGCGATTGAAGAAGCCCCTAAAGAAAAACCGATTAATATATTTACAGCTTTTTCTAAATCGCCTGCGTAAACCCCTTCAAGCCATCCGTAGAGAACAGCAACTCCGAATAAAGCAATACCGACAACATACATTCCCATAACAGAACCTCCAGCAAAAGCAACTGAAAGTGCATTATTTAGACCTTTCTGTGCAGAGTGAGCTGTTCTGTAATTGGCATCAGTTGCAACTCTCATTCCCAAATATCCAGCTATACCAGAACAAAGTGCACCAAAAACAAAGGGGATGACGATTCTCCAATCTCCATCATTCAAACTGTTGTATATCCATGCCAAACTTGCTCCAACAATGAAAACAAACCATACAAGCAAACTGTATTCCCTCTTTAAAAACATCATCGCACCATCTCTTATATGACCAGCAATTTCCGACATTTTCTTATTATCGACTTTAACTGATTTGACTTTTTTTGATTGTCTTAAAGCAAAACAAATTGCAAAAACACCAATATAAAAAGCATATTCTGGTATTGAATTTAATATATTTCCCATTTCCATTTAATTTCTCCTTTACAACCTAAAGTAAAAAAATCTAATTTTTCATTCTACTTTCTATTTAAAAAACCTTTGACAGCAATTCATTCAATGAATTTATTTTTACTCGATCTTGTTTTCCCGTATCTCTATATCTCACTGTAACAGAATCATCAGAGTCAGTCTCTCCATCAACTGTAATACATACCGGAGTTCCGTCTTCATCCTCTCTGTAATATCTCTTTCCTATCGAACCTGAAATTTCTACTTTTTTTCTATAAGATTTTTTAATGTTTTTTTCAATTTCAAATGCCTTTTCCGGCATTCCGTCTTTTTTCACAAGAGGAAGAATGGCTACTTGTGTGTTTGCAAGATCAGGATTTATCTTAAGAATAATGTGACTTGGATCAGATGTATCAAGAGAATCACAGATAACAGCCAGCAATGTTCTATCAACACCAGCGGAAGATTCAATAACTGCAGGAACGAACTTCCCTTTTTCAGGATGTGACAAAGTCAGATTTTTCTTACTATGCTTCATATGCTGTTTCAAATCAAAATCACCTCTGTTCGCAACACCTTCTAACTCCTTTAATCCAAAAGGAAACTCGTACTCGATATCTCTACATGAAATAGCATAATGTGCCAATTCGTCACTTTCATGATCTCTAAAATGCAATTTTTTACTATCAATACCTAACGAGTTCTTGTAAAAAGACATTCTTTTAGAACACCATTCTTCAAACACTTCAGAAGATTCGTCAGGATGACAAAAAAATTCCAACTCCATCTGAGTAAATTCTCTAACTCGAAAAAGAAAATTTCTTGGAGTTATTTCGTTTCTAAAAGACTTTCCAATCTGAGCTATTCCAAAAGGAACATTTAATCTTGAGTTTCTAGCAACATTAATAGCATTTACAAAAATACCTTGAGCAGTTTCAGGTCTTAAATAAACTTTTTTTGAAGAATCTTCCATTGCCCCAATTTTTGTTGAAAGCATAAGGTTGAATTGACGAACATCAGTCCAATCTTTCTCTCCACATTCAGGGCAATCTGCATTAATATCAATCTGGTCTGCTCTATACCTTGATTTACACTTTCTGCAATCGACCATTGGGTCATGAAAACCTGAAACATGACCACTTGCTTCCCAGGCCTCATTCCTCATGAGTATTGAAGCATCAAAACCAACTATATTTTGATTATTCTCAACATTTTCATTCCACCATATATTCTCAATTCTTCTTTTAAGTTGAGATCCGTTTGGGCCATAATCATAACAACCCGATAAACCACCATAGATTTCAGTACTTTGAGTTATAAAACCTTTTCTCGAACAAAAAGATATAACCTCTGAAAGGTCAGGCATGCCTATTTGGCCTTGGTTGCCTTCTTGGCCTTGGTTGCCTTCTTGGCCTTGGTTGCCTTCTTGGCCTTGGTTGCCTTCT
>CAYFJE010000042.1:0-9237 GCA_964343345.1 uncultured bacterium | reverse complement strand
CGGCTTGAACTATTCTTTGAAAAATTTGTCAAAAATAAAAGATGTAGGTATGGTTGAATTAAAGGGAAAAGACATGGTTAGGCATCCTTTGGTTGAAAAAATAGATAAAGCATTTGGTTTAAGCTCTTGATGAAATTCAAAATAAATAAAAAATCTTTCTCTCTTGTTGTTTTCTTGGTTTTTTTAGCATGTTTTTTTTCAAGGGGGCTGTATGTTTTTTATGGGACTGTTGTTATTAAAGAAGATCAACTTGTAGAAAAAAACATTTATGCCAAAACTTCATTTTCTTTAGAGAAAGGGACCACTTATGAACCAGGTGATTTGATTGTTGCTGAAGGAAGTTTTGCTGAAAAGCAAATTATCGAGGCTATAAAAGCTGATGGGCAGTTGAGAAATCCTGATTGGTCTTTTAGGCTGTTTTCAGATTCTCTTTATTCTTTGTTATTGCTCGCATTGGTTTGGATTGCTGTTGAAAAGATTGGATATCCAATAAGCAATTTTTCACATAATTTGAATTTCCTAGCATGTCTAGCATCTTCTTTACTTATTGCTACTTCTTTGTTTTCTTTATGGAACCCAGGTTTTAATCCAACTTTTCAGTTAGCTATTCCAATTAGTACATGTTTATTAACTTTGATAATTCTTTACCCTTTTCGTTTTGCTTTGATTTATTCACTGTTGTTGCTTTATCTTTTAATTCCTATACTTCCTGATTTGGAAATTAGAAATTTAGTGGGGATATTTTCTGCTTTAGCAGCAATAGTTGGAATAAAAGATAGAAGCAAAATTAAATTATTTGAGTCAGTCTCTTTTTTAGTTTTGTTTTTATGGCTTCTTGATTCATTGATGAATTTTTCAAAATATGGAACATCAACCTCGATTACAGATGTCGTTTTGAAGGAAAGTTTACCGGGTTCTTTGCTTGCAGGTGTTATCGTGTTTGCTTTAGTAACTCTGTTTTTGAAAGTTGCAAAAAAAGTATTTTTATTATCAACTCCGGAAGCATTGATTGAATTATCTGCACCAGATCATTTTTTGTTGGCTCAACTTGCAGAAAAAGCTCCAGGGACAATGGCTCATGTTCATGCTGTTCAGGAAATTGCTGAAGCTGGATGTTCGGCAATCTCCTCGATGTCAAGTTCTTCAACCTCTCCCGTTAATCCTTGGCTTGTTAGAGCAGGTGCTTTATTTCATGATGTCGGCAAGATCGAAAGGCCTCATTTTTTTAGCGAAAATCAAAAAGATGGAGACAATCCACATGAAGACCTTTCTCCACAGATGAGTGCAAGATTGTTAATTAGCCATGTCAAAAGTGGTGTTGAGATAGCGAAGAATGCAAAACTTCCTGACAGGGTTATATCAATCATAAGAAGTCATCATGGACAAACTTTAGCAGGTCATTTTTATACTCTCGCTAAAGAGCAAGCAGAAGCTGTTGGAGCTACTCCACCGAATGATAAAGATTTTAGATATCCCGGGCCTAAACCTAAAGCTATTGAGGAGGTTATAGTTTCACTTGCTGATTCAGTTGAGGCTATTAGCAGATCGTTGAGAGATCTTCCTTCAGAAGAGCTTATCAAGATATTAAATGAAGAAGTTTCTACAAGAGAGACGGAAGGGCATTTCTCTGATTCTGAGATTACAACAGCTCAATTTGCAGTGTTAAAAAAGGCTGTTTTAGACGAAGCTGTGTTGAGACATCACAGAAGGATAGGTTACATAAAAGAATCTTGAGTATTTTTATTGAAAATCCGGTTTTACCAATAGATGATGAAGTTGATTTGTTGTATTCAAAAATCAAAAAGGATCGTTTGTCGAAAGGGAAAGATTCACAAGGTGATATTTCATTGGTTTTTGTTGAAAAGAATTACATGAAAAACCTGAATTTAAAATATCGAGAAAAAGATAAAGTAACAGATGTTTTAACCTTTACATTGAACGAAGATTTATTTGAAGGAGAGATTTACATATGTGTTGATGTTTGTGAGGAAAAGAATCTTAAAAAATGGATTTTAGACAGGGTTATTCATGGTTTGCTTCATCTTGATGGCTGTCATCATTATTCAAAAGAAGAAATCAAAAAGAATGAAGAAAGACATGATTTACTTTTGGAGGAAATTTTTTGATTATCTTAACTATGTTTCAAGAATTTTTTCCAAATGGATGGGAGATACTGGTGCCGGTTTTTCTATTGGTTTTTTCAGCCTTTTTTTCATTTGCTGAAGCTTCTGTTTTTGCAATCTCAAGTACAGAAATTTCTTCAAGAGATAATTCTTCTGCAAAGATTTTAAAGAAAGTTGTTTCTGACCCAGAGCAATTGTCAATGTGCTTAATGGTAGGTTATAACCTTGCAAATATAAGTTTGGCATTGTTGACCACACAGTATGTTGTTGAATTCACTTCAGAGTCTAATAATCAAAAACTTATATTAGGGAGTGTTGCTTTACTGAATTTTTTCTTGGTGACTACTTTTGCAGAAATTATTCCAAGATTGTTTGCCATCAAGAAACCTTACGAATTTGCTTTAAAAATTTCATACCTTTTATATTTTTTTACATTGATTCTTAGCATTCCAGCATTTTTAATCAAAAAAATCAACCAGTTATTTCTGGCAATCATCAAAGTTCCTGAATTAAGTGAAGAAAAAACCATTGAAAGAGAGGTTCAATCATTAGCAAGTGATGAAGTTTTTGCAGAGAGTGTTGAAGAGGATGAGGTCGAAATGATTCAAGGTGTTTTAAATTTAGAAGATTTGAAAGTCAAAGATGTTATGGTCCCTCGTATTGAGGTTGATGCTATAGAAAAATCATCGAAACTTTCAGATGTTTTTGAATTTGTTTCTGAAAAGTTTAGAAGTAGATATCCAGTTTACAACGAAAGGATTGATAATATTGTTGGAGTCCTTCATGTTAAAGATATTCTCGGAGAAGATTTAAATAATTCGATTGAAACTTACATAAATGAATCTTTAATGTTTTCTCCAGATATGCCTTTAGACAATGCTTTTAAATCAATGAGAAATAATAGAAAACACTTGGCTGTAGTTTTAGATGAGTATGGAGGAATGGATGGGATTGTCACTGTTGAGGATTTGTTGGAAGAAGTTGTTGGCCAGATAGAAGACGAATATCAATTGGAAGACCCTGATTTGGTTGAGGCAAATGAGGATTTGCTTATCGTTAGACCTGCATTGAGGGTTTCAGAAGTGATGGATGTCCTTGATTTGCCTTGTGTTGATCCTCCTGCTGATCAGGTTGGACCACTTGTTTACAAGGTGTTAGGGAGGGTTCCGCAGGAAGGAGACTCAGTTGAATGGGGAGAAGTCTTTTTCAAAGTTGTTGATATGGATGGAACTCAAATTAAAAGACTTGAAGTTACAAAGATAGATGAGGAGTTGTCATGACTATTGGATTGACGATTCTTTTTATTTTAATTTCAGGTTGGTTTACAGGTCTTGAAATAGCTTTGCTTCAAACCGATAAAGTTGAGCTTTCAAGCAATGTAAAAAAAGAAGATTCTCTTTCAAAAGGTTTATCAGAATGGCTTTCAAATTCCTCAAAACTTTTTACAACAATATTGTTAAGTATCAATTTCTCAAACCAAATAGCTGCAGCAATTTTTTCTTATTGGATTTATCAAAATTCCATGACTGAAAATCGGTTTTATCTTAATGTTTTTTTTACATTAACAATTTTTATTTTTGCTGAAGGTTTGCCAAAAATGTGGGCAATTAGGAGTTCTGAATTTTTTACAAGAGGAGCAAATTTAAGTTTGAAAATTTCAAATTACCTACTAGGTCCTTTTGTAAGGTTTTTCTCTTTCCTTCCAAAGAAGATGAATATGGATTCTTCAGGATTGATACGAGTATATAAAATTCAAAGAAAAGAAATCATCAAAATAACAGATAGAGCAATGGAAGAAGAAGTTATGACAGATGAAGCAAAAAGAATACGGGGAGTTCTTTTGCTGGGTGAAAAAACAGTCAAATCATGTATTGTTCCAAAAGATGATATTGTTGTTTTGGGTCCAGAAATGAAATTCGATGATGTTGTTAAGGTCATCAAGGAAACTGGACATAGCAGAATTCCTTTTTGTTTTGAAAACCTAAATGATTCAAGGACATACCTACATGCAAAATCATTATTCAAACTTAAAGAAAGAGAGGATTGGAAGACGGTCTTGAAACCTCTTGTTAGACTTAAAAGTAATACTTATCTAGATGATGCAATGGACTCTATGAAGAAGGGCGGAGGAGTTGCGATTGTTGAAAATGGTAACAAAACACTCGGGTTAGTTTTTTTGGAAGATATATTAGAGCTTGCTATTGGAAAAACTGCAGATGAGTATGATGAAAAGCTAAATTGAAAAGAAAAATTATCATTCATGGAGGGGCAGGTAAACACAGGTCTTTGATTGAAGATGTAAATAATGTTTTGGAATATGCAATAAAGGGAGCAGCAAAGTTAGAAAAAAAAGGAGCTTTAGAAATGGCTGTTAGAGCTGTTGAGATTATGGAAAATTCAGGTTTTTTAAATTCAGGATCAGGAAGTGTTAGACAAAATGATGGTAAAGTAAGAATGGATGGTTCTATCGCAGTTAGCGATGGTCTTTTTTCTTCTGTTATAGGTCTTCCTGGCTGTTGGAATGTTTCAAGAATTTGTCAAGAACTGCTAAATTCAAAAAATCCAATGATGTGTGGAGAAGAGTTAGAAGCAAAGGTAAAAAATTTAGGTTTTTCCAAATTGGATCCAGACCCAGATGCTTATGAAGAATGGGTTTGTTCGGGACAAAATTCTCCAGGTACAGTTGGAGCAGTAGCTTTTGATGGTGAGGTTTTCTGTTCTGTTACAACAACTGGAGGAAGGGCAGGGGTGAATGCAGGAAGGGTTGGAGATAGTGGTATGGCTGGCTGTGGGTCTGCAGCAAATGATTTTGGAGCTGTTTCTTGTACTGGTATTGGAGAGGCAATAGTTAGGTGCAGGTTAGCTGATTACACTTTAAATATCATGAGAGAGATTCCTCCAATGGATGCATGTAAGCTTGCTGTAAAAGAATTAGAGAAAGATGTTTTATCGCAAGGTGTAGGAGGTTTAATTGCAATAAATCAGGAAGGAGATGTTGGATGGGCTTTCAATACTGAAGAAATGCCTATATGTTTTCAATAGAATTTATAAACATGAATCCGACAAATATCATAATTTTGTATTTATGCGCATGTATAGGTAGTTTTTTAAATGTTGTTATACACAGATATTACTCGAAAGAAAGTGTTGTTTTCGGATCCTCTTACTGTCCATCTTGTAATGAAAAAATAAAATGGTTTGATAATATTCCAATTTTTTCTTGGATTTTTTTGAAAGGGAAATGTAGATTTTGTAGTGAGGAGATTCCAATTTCTTATTTTCTAGTTGAGTCATTTTCAGCTTACGTTGGATTTTATTTATTTTTTTTAAATGATAGTTTTTTCATCTCAAAAATGAAGAATTCTTGGGGTTTAGAATTAACAATTTTAAGTTTTTTTCTGTTTTCTTTATTTTTGATAATTACCATAATTGATTTAAGGTCAAAAATTATCCCAACAAGATTTTTGTTAATGTCTGGTTTGGTGATTTTTTTAATGCATTTTTTTACAGAGAATCCAAGCAAATCTCTTCAGGACGGTTTTATAGGTATGGTTCTTGTTGCAGGGTCTTTAGCTCTTATTTTAAGAATTGGGACCTTTATCATGAAACAGGATGCAATGGGCTGGGGAGATGTGAATATGGCTTTTGTGATAGGTTTTCTTTTAGGTGTTGATTATGGCTTTTTTGCAATTGCAATTGCAATATTTTCAGGTGCAGTTTTTGGATCAGGAATGATGCTTTATAAAAGATTGAAAAATGAAAATTATCGAAATTTAGAAATGCCTTTTGGCCCCTTTTTGGCAATCGGCACTTTCATAACATTCTTGAAAGGAATGTCATCCATGCCATTTTTAGCTAATTTTTTTTATGGTAGTTAGTCCTTTTTTTTTAAAAAAAATAAATTTTTAAATTTAAATACTATAGTATTTAAAAATATTTCTTTTTGAAAATATGCTTTATACTTTATAGGTTTGAATGAATTTGCTCGTATTGTAAAAAAAATGAAAAAAAATTATCGTGAAGCTCAAAAAGGCTTCACTCTTGCAGAAATGTTGGTTGTTCTCGCTATTGTGGGGATACTGATAACAATCAGTTTGCCTTCTATATCTCAAGGGAATCACAGAAGGAAATTCGACTCTTATTCAACAAAGATTCTTGGTGATTTAAGATGGGCTTTCAGTGAATCAAGCTCAAAAGGGGAAGAGCTTGTTATAGAGGTTATTGGTTTCTATCACAATCAAACCAATACAGGACATCCTTTTCCTTTAGAGGACACTATAAGGATTTGGAAGAAGAAGGACTGGAAAAAGTATTTAGAGATGTCAAGTCACAAGAGCCCAAACAATTTCGATCTTGAATTTGCTCCTCCTTATCTTGTTTACGATCTTTCAGAAGGTTCAACATTGAATGAAAATAGTTGTATTTTAGAGGGTTCAGATCAGTCTGCAAATCTTGTTGATTGTGATTATGAAATTAGCGAAGAGGAATTGCCAGTTCCAATAAGAGAATATGTTAGGGAGGACTATAAAGATCCTCCTGTCCTTCTTGAAACTCCTGAATATCAAGCAGTTTTATCTAGCAAGAAGTTCAACAGAATAAGAAACATACCAAAGGAAATTGATTTAATTACACCATATGTCGATCAAACTCTCTATGATGGAAGTGGTTTGGTGAATTACGAAAATTTAATTTCTTATGCTGTTATAAGACCAGAGGGAAATGCGGAAAATTCCACAGGGGTTCTAACTTTTGCTTTCATGTTGAAGCCTGAATATTTCTCAGAAAGAATTCTTAATCTTTCGAACAAGATGGTCGACAATGCTTCTCGTTTCAAATGTGCAATGGAGGCAAATTTACAGAGTAAATCAAACGGAAGAACCGTTCAGTTGATGCTTGCCAGTGGCGGGGTTAGGGTTTCAGAGTCTGCTCCTTCAGACTATATGGATCCTGAGAGGCAGTCTTCATGTAGTGTAGAAAATCCTGATATTCAATGGTCTGTTTTATTTGACAGAGGTCCTGGATGGAGGTAAATTTGAAAAAACAAGGCTTCACTCTTGTTGAGTTGCTTGTCGGTATAAGTATTTTGATTCTTGTTTTACTCCCTATTTTGACAGCAATAGGAAAAACTGTCAACAGGAGTGAGCAAAGTCAATCTATGAACCAAGCATTGAATCTGGCTGAAGAGAGGATAAGTGCTTTGGAAACACATTTAGGAACACAAGATTTTTATCCTGGGGGTCTTCCTTTTGACTTTGAAGGAGGAAGGACTTCGACGGATGATCCAGTTGACATTTCTAACGATCCGGAACTAAACACTTATTTTTCAGGAAATTGGTACAGAGGTCAGATTGCTGCGGATCCTGGAGAAACAGCTTTGTATATGAGACCTTCTGTTTATGGTTGTGATAACCAAAATGCAATTGGTTCTGAAAATGAAGATGGTTACCTTAATGACAATATGCATGTTTGTATTGATCCATATAATCCTAATAACTTAGTTGATTTGAATGGTGTCGATTTATCTGATGAAAAATACAGAGTCGCAATGGCAATGTTCGCAGCAAGAATGGACCCTCTAGATTCTTTGGCAATTTATATGCCGGAGCTTCATCCTGAATTTTTCAGGTTTAGCAATCTCAATACATGTAATACATCTTCAGAGGGGGATTGTCCAAGGATTGATGGTATTGAGGATTTTGGAGAAATCGTTGATAAAGCATATTTTGAAGAATCTTCAGATTTTGTTTGTTTTGGTGCTGTTGATGGGCATATTTCAAAAGATTGGTTTGATTTTGGTTACTTAGCGGCTCCCTTCGACAATGAAACATATGCTGACAATATTGCTTGGCCTGGTTACGGAACATATTGGAGGATGATTTCTGCAAGTGGAGTGAGCAGATCGAATCCTGACCCCACTGATGACAATAGAGATGAATGTATTTTGAATTCTGGCAAAACAACAACATCTATTTCTTCAAAAATATCTAGTTCTTTAGATACTTTTAAGAAATTTAGAAGAGAAACACAGGTCGCAACTGTTTATTTTCCTGGAGGTGGGAGAGATTTGACAGAGGCGATCGATCCACAAGATGCAAGATATTACAGGTCTTCTGAAGGTGTTTTGGGTAGATTGGTAAGAGTCTCTGTTGTTTGGAGAGCTGGCGAAGGATGCTCTTCAAACAACAATCCTGCAACACAAGGGGTGTTTTCAAGGTGTTCAGATCCGATTGCAAGCATACGCAAAGAATTAAGTGTCGGTGATTCGAACATTAACTTAAGAAGCAAGGTGTCTTTGAATAAAGGTGTTGAGTTGAGAAGGTTCATTCCTGATCCAGATCAAGACCCATGTGATTCAATGATGCAATTGCTTTTAGGCCAAAAAACAAGTAAGTTGTCTTGGTCTTTACATGATGGAGATCCAACAAATACTTCGAACATTTTTGAAGAATGTTGGTATAAGGATTCATAAATATGGAGGTTTTAAAAATGAAGAGAGGTTTTACATTGACTGAACTTTTGGTAGTTATAGTCATAATTGGAATATTGATAACCTTGGTTGTTCCAAGTGTTACAAAGGCTAGAAATAAAGCAAAAGAAGCTCAAGTGAAGGCGGGAGTGCATGATATCGAGGTCGCTTTAAGTTCTTTTTCTGCTGGAAATTCAGGTTGGTATCCTGGGGTTGCTTATGACCCCACTGGTACGCAATCATTACAGGCAAACATGCTGGGTGTTTCAGGAAGATCAGGGGTTTCAGTTCCAGATGGAAATGAAGTTGTTTCAAGTGGTATTGTCGGAGGGAGAATGGATTGTATGGTTGATCCTAGAAAATGTGGAAGTGACACTCCAACCGAATCAAAATACCTCGATGATTACTGGAGATGGGATAGATTATATTTAGAAGGAGTTTTAGATGAATATCCAACAAACCCTTTCAGCAGTGCTCAAGCTGGAAATTCAGGGGTTAAAAGAGGTATGCATAATATATTTGTCGTTTCTGTTTTACCCGTTTCTGGTACAGGAGGACCAGATTTTGTAGGTACATGCTTATCGAAACCTGCAGGAGATGCAGAATCTTTTGCAAGTGGTGGAAATTGGTACAGTTATGAAAATTACA
>CAYFJE010000041.1:0-9517 GCA_964343345.1 uncultured bacterium | reverse complement strand
TCAGAATTTTTTGCTATTATGACTGTTTCTCTAGGTAGTAGCTGAAAATCCATGATTAAACTCTACTTTAAAAATAGATGGATATGTTTTTCAAAATCTACTATTTTGTTTTTTTTAACAATCATTCCCTCGCCTTCTAATAGATTTATTTTCTTCTTGGTCCCAAATGCATACCCGCCAATCAATCCGTTGCTTTTGACAACACGGTGACAAGGAACGATAATTGGGTTTGGGTTATTGGCCATTGCATTTCCAACTGCACGATATGCTTTAGTATTTAATACATTTGCAATTTGCTTATAAGTTGCAACTTTTCCCTTGGGTATTTGCGATAGCAATTCGTAGCACCTTTGATTAAAAGTCATACTTGAAATTATTTAATTTCCTTTCCTTCGCAAAACAATCTCAATGGTATCAGTTTGCCATCATCCAAAACACTCACCTCAACAGACATTGGCAATGGCTCTATCTCCCAAAAGTAGGAACTTGTATCTGTGTCCCATGAACGCTCTCCGAGACATTCTTTCAAGCGTCCAATGTTTTCCTCAGCGATGAAAATATCCCCAACCTCGTAACGAACATAAAAAAAATCTGAATTGTTTTCAGAATGCTCATAACTATAAGGATCCAGGTTCCATTCTGATTTTAAAAAAAGTCCTTGATCTGGCTTGAAAAAGGAAGCTGAAGAAATATTCCAGCCTGAATCATCTTTTGTAATGGTTACAAAAACATTTTGCAGAGGGCTTGAAATAGCGCCATCATCCGAAACCTCAAATGGTACTGGATGTTCTTTTATCAAATCGTTTGGTATCTTTGTGAGAGAGATAGAAAGAGTAGGTTCAAAAGACCAACCTTGAAAAGGAGAATTGGAAGGATACGCTAGCTGGATAGGATTAAGGTCGAACACTACAACTGTCCCAGAACTTGCTCGAACATTACTAAAAAATGCCAAGCCTGCTATCAACAAAACCTGAACAAAAGATGCAGTTAAAAAATTTCTCTTAATCACTCTTGACCCCCCGCATCAAATATCTTTTTGCTTTGCTTTTCAATGAAAACACCACCCCAAATCAACAAAGCTCCGCCAAGAACAAACAACAATGCTTGATTCAAAAGGGTTGAAAAAACATCAAAGAAACGCAACAAAATGAAGAACTTGAAGAGCCATAAACTCCACTTAAACAATATCCAATTTCTTGTAATGTTTGAAATGTAAAGAAAGGCGATAAGCTCAAAAAGAACAATCAAATTCATAAAAACCGAAATTGTCATTGGATTGCTGTAAGAAAGAAATGGCAAGAGTATATTGACTAAAGAAATGGCAACAAAAAACCTTGAAACAAGCTTTTTTCTCTTGCTGGACGACCTCAAGCCATCCAAAGAGATAGTTATGATAAATGCTGAAATCGCTATAAAAGGCAATGCCTCAATTGGATATCCTGGATTTGGCATTTGGAAGCCATCCTCATTTGCAAAATTATGAAAAAATGTAAATGGGATCTGTGTGAAATAAAGAAAAATAATTCCCAATACACTAAAAGGATAAGCTGTCCATTCTTTCACCTTTTTAATTGCAAGAACAGACAGAAGAACCCCAAAAGAAACATAAAGGCTCACAAAGCCCAAGGCATCTCCTACCCCAAAATCCAGTCTAGGAAGGACAAGCCAAATGTCCACATCCTTCTCTGCATGAGGGATAGCCAACATCCTTAGTTGCAAAAGAAAAAACCAAAGAGAGGTCCCAATAAGAGAAAAAACTAAAGCAGGATTATTCTTATCCCTCAAAATTAACCTCAAAAAGAGAAATGCCAGCAATCCATAAACAGCAATATCAGTCCATGATATCCCAGTCTGGAATATCCATATTGTCAAGAGGATATTTGCTAAAATAAGAACCCAGAACAGCTCAAAAAACTTCACAAACAAGAAAAGTCCAGCAATCCAGATCAGAAGTTCCTGACCAGTGTCAAAAGAAATATTAAAGGCTTGAAGGACCAAATTGACACCAGCCCCAAAAGCAAAAGCCCCCATGAGGAAAAAAGTTTGTGAAAGATTTCTTCTTTTTGGGATTTCGTAAAAATGATATCCGAAATAATTAAAACCAGACACAAAAAGAAGAATTATTAAGACCTTTATCATCGAAGAAAAACCCTGCCAATTTGAAGCCATTGCCAGAATTAAACCCAAGCCCACCAAAACTCCACCAAAAACCAATAATGCGCTAATAAAGTTTGTAATCTTCGAATCTTTTGAATATCTTGAACGTATTTTTCCAGCCTGTTCGCTTGAAATCACTCCATCCTTTACCCATTTTTTCAATTGGGAAAAAAGCCAATTCACATTATTCATCATCCCTGCTCCACAATGGTGAAAATACCCAATAAATACAGGCTATGGCAACGACTGCAGCAAACAAAGGATAATAGTTATTCATCTTTTTTTTTCCCTATTAAAAAATGCTTAAGATAAAAGAAACCTCCAAGACAAAAAAAGTAAGGCAGGTACCAAATAACCTGATGTATACCTCTTCTTGGTGGTTCAAAAACAATCCAATCACCATACCTCTCAATTAAGTGAATCCTAATCTCTTCCTCTGTCTTGCCCTCAATAACCATTTCTAAAATCAATTCATATATCTCATTGCTTATCGGGGTGTTTGAATCTGAAATACTAACAAACTTACAAGTTGGACATCTAAAATTCTCAGCAATTGACAATGCCCTACTCTCTTGCTCTTCTGTTGGGATCAATGGTAAGAAAAAATTTAAAAGCAAAAATAATCTAATCATTTTTCATAATCCAATCGATCGTATCCAAAAGCTCTTCTTCCGTTATGAGACCAACGACTTTCTTCCTAACAATACCTGAAGAATCGATAAAATATGTTTCGGGAGCACCCCCTACACCCCAGTCAACCAAAGCCCTCCCCTCCATGTCAATCCAATTTTCATGAACAAGTCCAAATTTCTCTATTGTTTTTTGAACATCCTCAAGACTGTCGTCAAATGCGATGCCTATCAGAACCGGACATGAACCCGGAGTCTGTTCTTCACACTGGCTCCAAAGCATCCCCCATTTTCTAAATGTTGGAAATTCCTCCATACAGATAGAACACCAGCTTCCCCACCAATTGACAATCGTAACAGGGGGCCACTTGTTGTCTTTATGACCAAAAAAAGGTTGTTCTTCAAGATCTTCAACATTGAATAAAATTGAACTAGGAACAATTTTATTTTCAAGAGAAAAACTTGAACTTAATCCTTGAATATCATTCTTATCAAGCAAAACCAGACCTTCTCCAAGGATAAACACAAAAGCATAAATGGCGAGCATCACTTTGAGAAACCTGTAGTATTGTTTTTTCATTGCTTCTTGCCTCTTAAAACGATAAGGAATCCTAATATTGAAACAATCCCACCTATCCAAAGCAATTTCAAAAATGGTTGCACTGTGATCCTGTATACAACTTTTGAATCATCAATTATTTCAGATATAGAAATAGTGATATCTCTCTTCCAATTTGACTTGAGCCCCATTTCGGTTGTTGGTGACCAATTCGGACCGTAGTCTCTTTTTTCCGAAATAACAACCGTTTCATGATTATCGGAATTAATCAAAACACTTCCCGAAAACGATGAGTAGTTAGAACCTGTTTGGTCGTCGAATCTCTGGCTAAGCTGTTTTAACTTTATGCCATACTGAGGCAAAAATTGCTCCTCGTTATTTGATAATGTTATATCACTTTGAAATTTATGATGCACACTTGCAGTAGCACCTAAAGCCAAAATCAAAACCCCCAAATGAACCAACAACCCTCCATGATATCTGTTAAGAAAGTTATTTCTTTTTGTATTCCTAAATTCATAAAGAATCGGAATAAACGTGAATCCAAAAAGAAATGTTGTCAAAAAGTGTTCCCAAGAAGTATCGAATAGATTTAAACCCATTGAATTTCTCACATATGAGAAAAAGAAAAAAGACAAGATCCCCCCAGCCAGGCCGATTTTGAAATAAAAATGTAATTTTTTCCCATACTTCCTCTTCCAGGAAAGCCATGGAGCAATTGACATTAAAGCCAATGCAGGCATTGCCATTGGAGGAATTGTTTTCTGAAAATACGGAGCTCCAACACTGACTTTTTCACCAGTAGATATTTCAGAAAATATTGGCCATGTTGTTCCGAAAAAAACAGCAACAAACATTCCTAAAAATAACAAATTGTTAAAAAGAACAGCATTTTCTTTTGAAGAAAACTCCTCGAAAGAGCTTGTGTTTTCTATCTTTTCCCAATTCCATCCCAGCAAACCAAAAGTTGAAATTAAATAAATCGTTATGTAACCCAAAAACCAATAACCCAAGTTACTTTCTGAAAAAGCATGCACACTTGTAATGATGCCGCTTCGTGTAATAAAGGTTCCTACAAGCGTCATCCCATATGAAGAAAGAATTAGAAAAAGATTCCATTTGTTAAACAGGCCTCTCGCCTTAAAAGCTAAAGCACTATGTGCAAAAGCCGTTAAGAGTAACCATGGCATCAAGCTTGCATTCTCTACAGGATCCCAAAACCACCACCCTCCCCATCCAAGCTCATAATAAGCCCACCAAGATCCGACTAATATACCAGCTGTTAAAAACAACCAAGCAAGATTTGTCCACCTGGAAGAAAGTTTAATCCAATTTTTCTCTCCAGTCAAAAGATGGCAAATCCCGTATGAAGCTGGAATTGTTATACATGTAAAACCAAGATACAGAAGCGGAGGATGGATCGCCATTCCTAAATTTTGAAGCAATGGATTCATTCCAATTCCATCAACAGGGATGAAATTGTTTTCTGGGAAAGCAGCCAAAGGATTTGCAAAACGAACCATGAGCCCCGCAAAAAAACATGAGGTAGCTGAAGGAAGTATTAAAAATGAACCAAGCACAGAACCTTTCAATCCGTCTTTTAGAGAAGCAAAAAAGCAAAAAAAACCTATCAAGAAAACCCAAAGCAAAAGAGACCCTTCAAGACTCCCCCACCAGGCTGAAAATAAATAAATTGGTGGTTGGGCTTTTGAAGAAACAGTTGCAATATATCTAATCGAAAAATCATGGTTGAACAAAGCATATTCCAATCCATAAACTGCCAAAATTGAACCTAAAAAAGAAACCGAAAAAGAACGTTTTGCTACTTTGGCCCACCTAGGATCAATCTTTAAACTAAAAACTGAAGACAGCAGAGCCAACAACGAAAAGAAAAGTAACACCCACAATCCAAACCTTCCTAGGAAAACTGGTAAAGACGGGTTCATTTAATTGTTCCTGAAGGAATACCTGAACCAAACTTCTCCTTCATTTCAGATTTGTCAAGATGGTCTTTTGAATATTCTTCTCCGTGCTTGACGAAAATGACATCTGCAAAAAAAATCCAATCAACATTATCATTAAAGGAACCTTCCACAACAGCACCCTGCCCCTCTGCAAACATATCTGGAAGAATCCCTATATACTGAACTTCGACAATGCCATTTTCATCATCTGTCAAAATGAAAACGACCTTCTCTTCAGTGATCTCTAAAGACCCTGGAGACACAAAACCTCCAATCCTTATTCTCGATTGAGGTTCAATTTCACCATTCTCGATTGATCTTTCAACCTCGGTCGGAAAATAAAAAAACAGGGAAGCTTCCTTCAATCCAGAAAAAATTAACCAAACTATCGCGACAAAAGCTAAAGACAAAGAGTAGACCGTCCTTTTCATTTGAGAGGATTACATCCTTGCCTGTTCCAAAACCATAAACACACAACAATAACAACAAAATATGTTGCATAAATAACTTGAGCATAATTATCCATCACAGCTTCCAATTTGAAGTCTTTTTAAAACCTGCCAACCTTAATTTTACGGACGAAAAAGCCCACCAAAGAACAATACCGAAGGATATCAATAAAATGATAAACATATCTGAATCAATCTTTGGCGGACCCTCTTGTCTAAATATTGTAGACCCTTGGTGCAAGGTCCTCCAGTAATTTACAGAAAGATGTACGATTGGCACATTCAAAGCAGCTATAACAGCAATTATGCTTCCTGTTTTTTTCCCTTGATAACTTGTCCCGTACATATCTCTAACAATCAGATAAGCGCAGAGAATTAAAAAAAGTATCAACATTGTTGTCAGTCTTGCATCCCAAACCCACCATGTCCCCCATGTAATCTTTCCCCAAACACTTCCAGTCAAGAGTGTTAAAAATGCCGAAACAGCAGCCACTTCAATTATGGCTCTTGAAATTCTTTCCCACTCATTATCCTTCTTCCATAAATACAAGCTTGCAGTCAATGCTCCAAGAACCGTCATTAAGAAAGAAGTCCAAGCAAACGGAACATGAACATACATCATGTAAACCCTTATCCCCATTTCTTGTGCATTGTCAGGAGGAGACAGAGAAAGAATTGCGAAGTCGACCAATAACATCACAATCAACCAAGGAGGGAATATGCGATGTCTAGCAAAAAAATCTTTCATGATTCTAAAGACTGTTCTCCAAGCCCAAAAACCAATAAAAATTGTACGAAAGAATAGACGAACAGAATATAAAACCAAGTCCCTATCAATAAACCATTATCCAATATGTCTTTTGTTATGTTTATTGAAGCCATTAGTATAGGAACGGCCAAAGGATACAAAAATAACGGCAACAAAATATTCCTAAAATTTAAACCCAAAGACAATGCCCCAAAAATAGCCCCAAGAAAACCAAAACCAATTGAGCTAAAAACAATAACAATTAAAAGAAACAGAAACTGATTCCAATCCAATGTGTAATCAAAAAAGAAAAAAGTCATCAAGAGGGTCAAGATAGTGATTGAAAAACAAAGAAAAGAACCCCACAAACTCTTTCCTAAAACTATTCCACCACGATCTAGTGGAGAAGATTTCAACAAGTCCAGCAATCCTTCATTTTCTTCATCGTCCCATATTTTCAGAATCCCTATGCTGCTAGATAATATTGAAGTAATCCAAATCAATCCGGGAAGAAAATTCACAATCTCATCGGGAGATGGTTCGTACGAAAGCTCAAAAACAACTATAAAAATAATTGACAAAAGGAACAATCCAACAAATCTGCCAACCTTTTTTCTTAAAGAAAAAAAATTTTCTGTAAAAACAATCTTTGTGGTTTTTAATAAATTCATTTTATTTTTTTGATGCTCGAAGAATCCTTCATCTCGTAAACGGAATCAAAACCTTCGACCTCCTCAAGAAAATTGGAAATTAAAAAAATGGTCTTTTTTACATTTCTTATTTTTTCTAAATATTTCTTCAAAATCCCTTTTCCAACATCATCCAAACCCTTGAAAGGTTCGTCGAAAAGATAAAGTTCACTATCATGCATCATCGAAATAGCTAAAGCAAGTCTCTTTTTCATTCCTGTTGAATAATTCTTCACAGGGACATCCTTTTTGTTAAAAAGATCGACCTCTTCTAAAACAAAATCGATTGAACGATGGATCTTACCCTCAAAAACCTTGCTGAAAAAAACAAGGTTCTCAAAAGCAGAAAGGTGTTCGTAAAAACTATCATTTGGACCCATGTAATTAACAAGGGACCTGATTTTGTTTTTATTTGGACTTCCTCCCATTATTTCAATATTCCCTTTTTGGCCTTTAATGATTCCTGAAGCAAGTCTGAAAAATGTTGTTTTTCCAATTCCATTCTTTCCCTTCAAAAGTGCTGTTTCCCCTTTTTGAAATGAAAAATTCAGATTTTCAATTATGTATCTGTTATTGAATTTCTTACAAACTGAATCAAAACTAATTGCTGTTTTATCCATTGTTTTTTATCTGTTCTAAAAAAGCTCTTGCTTCATCCCCAACCGGCCCAAGAGGATCCAATTCTGAACATTTTGAAAAAGCATCTTTTGCAATATCTGCTTTTCCTGTATTAACCATAACAAAGCCGTAAGTTAACCATGCTGTTGGATAATCAGGATAATCCTCAAGAAGACTCTCTAATGTATTGATTGAATCGGCAATAAAAATATCTGAATCCTCAAAAGACCCGCTTTGTCTTTTTGATATGCCTGCCATGAATTGAGCGAAAGCCATATCATTTCTTGTTTCTCGAACATTGTTATGCTCCAAAGATTTTTGATACCATGGGATAGAACGATCATAAAACTGAACTTCATAATACATATCAGCTACCTTTAAAGCAGCCATCCAATTAGCATGATCTTCTTCCCATCTCGCTTTCCAGGAATCTAACTCTTGTTTGTATTCATTCATTTGTTGAGCTGTTGCTTCATCAAGAATTGGCATACCTGCTTCACTCCCTTCCTCAAGTGGTGGATGCCCTTCAGGCAAAGATCCAATGTTTGTCTTATCTTGTTTTTCTGGAGAGGAATATGATAATGTAACCAGGTAACCCAAAATCAAACCACAAACCATTCCGAAAAATATAGATTTCGGATCAAAGGATAAAACTATCTTTTTTTTATTCAAAATTTACAAATCTCCAAGACAATATCCTAATTTCAGTTGTTAAGATAATGAAAAATATCTATTGGAGGTTTTTTATGAGAATAAAAAAAGAATGGCTTGGAGAGTATATTGGGGTTTTTGCATTAACTTTCATTGGGACTGCCGCAATGGCTGGAGGAGAAGATATTCTTACGGTTGGTCTTGCCCATGGAATAACAATTGCAGTAATGGTTGCTGCTCTTGCTAAAACTAGCGGTGCTCATTTCAATCCAGCTGTCACAATTGCACTTTGGTCTATTGATAAATTTTCATCCAAAAATATGGCTGGCTATATCTTTTCTCAACTATTGGGAGGGTTGGTTGGTGCGCTTCTTGCATTATGGATATGGGGTCCTGGACAAGGAATCCCTACATTTAATGGGGTTACAAACCTCCAAGGACTTCTTATAGAAGCAACGCTGACTTTCTTTTTAGTTTTTGTTATAGTTTCTACAGTTATAAATAAAATGCCAGCAAAAAATGCTGCGCTTTATATTGGTTTAACTATAACAATCGGAATTCTTGCGGGAGGAAACTTCACAGGTGCAGCGATGAATCCAGCAAGACACTTGGGATCTTACGTGGTTTCAGGTGGAACTGACATTCAGGTGATTTTGATGTATTGGGTTGCTCCACTCATAGGAGGAATCAAAGCAGCAAAAATATGGAAAATGTGGCTTTCTGATTAAGGAATTCTGATCGAAATTGGAGTTGGGTATCCATCAGGTCCAACAATATTAAGGTAAACGATCGTTTCATTTTCGAATTTTTCCAAAACACTTAATGCATTTTCCAAGTTCTCGATTTCGTATTCTCCTATATGGGTAATGACATATCCAACAAAGTTTAATAAACCTCTTCTGTGTGCCGAACTGCCTCTAACAATAGAACTAATTAAAATTCCTTTTTGGGGAGGGTTCTCCCACCCTGCTTCAAGTAGGTCTTCAAAAGAAAAATCCTTCCCTTCAATTCCCATTAACTCAAGAATATTGTTTTCTTTTCTTTCTGATAAAG
>CAYFJE010000040.1:0-9623 GCA_964343345.1 uncultured bacterium | reverse complement strand
GGTACTGCTGGAGAGGTTGTTGAAGCTATATCGGGATGGTTTGCAAAGCAGGTTGGGAAACTCATGAAAGACTACATCTTCTTCGAACTCGAAGCGAGGCCAAAGCTTGAATTGAAAAGAGTTTCCCACATTTCCACAAAAGAAATACAAAAAAAACAACTACAAGACTCTTGGGATTTCTTATGGTCTAAACGAAGTGCTGGGTGTTAAGAAAACATACACCCTCGGGATTGAAACCTCCTGTGATGATACAGCATTGGCTTTACTTTGCGATGGCGAGATAGTATCTTTTCAAAAAAAATCCCAAATAATTCATAGCAAAACAAAAGGAATTGTTCCACAGGTTGCAGCTAAAGAACATCTTGAACAAATAGATTTTCTTTTCCAAAACTGCCTAAAGGAGGCTGGTGTCAGTTTAAAAAAAATCAATTCCATAGGTGTAACATCCGGTCCAGGTTTAATCGGCGCTCTTGCAGTGGGGGCCTCTTGGGCAGCGGGGCTTGCAGAGTCTCTAAAAATTCCCGTTTACGGAATCAATCATTTAGAAGGACATATTTTTACACTTTTTTTCTCCAAGAAAAAACCATCGTTTCCATCATTGGTTCTACTGGCTAGCGGGGGGCATACTATGCTGTTGAATTGGAATTACCCACAACAATTTGAACGACTTTTCAACACACGGGACGACTCTGCTGGAGAGGCTTTTGACAAGGTTGCAAAAATGCTTAATTTAGGATTTCCGGGAGGACCAGAGATAGAGCAGCATGCAAGCATTGCTCAAAATCCAAGAATCTACCAATTCACAATACCGATGAGAGGAAGAGTCGGCTTTTCTTTTTCAGGGCTCAAAACAGAAGCCAGGAAGAGAATTCAAGAAGAAAAGGATTTGAACTTAAGTGACTTTTGTGCAGGTTTCCAACATACCGTTTTTCAACACCTGATACAACAAACAGAAAAGAAACTAAAGCAAAAAAAATACAAAAGTTTAGGCTTGGTAGGGGGAGTTTCCGCAAACAAAAAACTAAGAAGAAACTTTGAACATCTTGCGGAAAAACACTCTGTTGATTTTGTTGTTCCGCCACTCAAGCTTTCAACAGACAATGGGGTTATGCCCGCCATTGTCGCAGAGAGGATGTATTCAGGAGAAATTGCTCCAAGCAGATTGACAAAGGTGTTTCCAAGATTCACAATGTCACCATGACATCAAAAAAACTTCCAGAAATCCTTTTAATATGGCCCGGGGAAATGGAGCTCAACAAAAAATTATTAAAAGATCTCTTTAGAGAGGGGCTTCATTGTGTTGAATACAGACCCTACAAGAGACAGAACAAGCAAGAAATTGTAGAAGATTTAAAAACACTAAAGCAGATCATTCCAATTGTTCTAATAAACAACCATGTCGATTTGATGAATTTTGTTGATGGTGTGTGGGTTGGAGAAACCGATATGCCGGTAAACGACATCAAAAAAAATTTGAATTTTGACAAAAATAAAATTATTGGAAAAACTGTAAAGACAAAAACGCAATTACTTTCAGCAATAGAAAACGGGGCTGATGCAATTGGTGTTGGTTCTGTTTTTTCAAGCAGAACAAAAAGAGATGCCTTTCTTACGGATTGGTCGATTATAGAAAAAATAGCTCAAGAATCAACGATTCCAACTTTCCTTGTAGGAGGGATTAATGTAAAGAATTTATGGTTTTTTTTAGAAAAGCATCCTTTAAAAAATTTTCGAATTGCAATTTCTTCAGGAATTCTCAAAACCACAAATCCAGTAACATCTTTCATAAAATTACGGGAACTGATTCAGGATTTTAAAAAAAGACATAGAATTCATTCCTTCACACCATGACCGATCCTTACAAATGCCTAAACATCTCCCCTTTTGCAAATTCGATGGATGTTGAAAAGTCAAGATTTAACTTAATCGAATCAATTGAAGATGAAGGTTATGGACCTGGGGATTCGAAATATCGTGAAATCATTTGGAGTGCGGATTTGTTAAAAGACAGAGAAAGAAGGTCGGCTTACGAAAAAACTATCTTAAGCAAATCCCTCAACAACATCAAGGGACTTGAGATTAGCGATGTGAAGGATTCATTATTGCAAGAACTCAGGACTGTCTTAGGTGTAGATGCTTATTTGGCAATCATCAATGACGATTTTTCTGATTTTGATTTTTCTTTTTCCTTTTTTTCTGTAGATGAACATTTGGATGCAGGCAGAATCTTGGCCGCATTTTTACTCATGATCAGTGTTTATCAAGAATTGGAAGACCAAGATGTGAAGCCTAGAGTTTTATTCAAGATATCAGATTTTTTTTCACGAAGTATTAAGGATAAAAACTGGGCAAAGGTTTTTTGGAAAAAAATTGTAAAAGAATATCCAAAAAGCCGCGAAGCTTTCAGGGCAGAAGACTTGTTGTCAGATTCTAAAAATTTCTGAATCATCCTTAAATGCCTTGAATTCAAGTGCATTGCCGCAGGGGTCTAGGAAAAACATCGTTGCTTGTTCGCCAGGTAGATTTTTGAATCTTATGTACGGTTTTATTATGAAATTCACACCTTTTCCTTCCAGTCTCAAAGCTAGTTTTTCCCATTCTGACATTGTAAGTATCACACCAAAATGCTTAACAGGAACTTTTTTGCCATCTACATTATTTGAAACCTCTTCAACCGCACTCTTTTCCGTTAAATGAGCAACAACCTGATGACCAAACAAATTAAAATCAATCCAACCTTTACTGCTTCTCCCCATACTGCAACCTAAAATTTGGGTATAGAATTTTTTTGTTTTTTCAAGGTCATGGACCGGAAAAGCCAAATGAAAAGGCCGGATAGTTTTGCTCATTTGTTCGATTATAGTTAGAAAGCAACATGAATACCAATGTTAAAAAAATAATTATTTCCTTATTTCTCCTCACCTCCTTCTTTGGTTGCGGAGGCTCTTTTACAGAGATGAAAGAAGCCCAAGAAGAAAAAAATGCAAAAAATTACTATTTTGCCTTTCGTGATTCTCACCTTTTGAGCAACAACCCTTATCTCGTAGCATATGTTAGCCACCATGGGGCATTGATTGAACATTATGCCAATGAAAAACGAGACATTGGATACCAGTTTGAAGTTGTTGATTGGGAGGAGATGAATGCTATCAATGTTGGTTCTGGTTTAACTTTTATGTTTTCAGGGATGTTGAGGTGGGCGGAAACAACCGATGAAGTTGTCATGATTATGGGACATGAAGCAGCTCATTCTGCAGACAGGCACATGTTAGATGCAATAGGTGACCAAATTGCTGTAACAATTTTACAATTGGGGCTTATTCTGTCTTCGGATATGAGCGATGAGGATCAAAGTTTGATTAATTTTGTAGACCTTTTAACAACATTGAGGTCATTGCACTATTCAAGGAAACACGAAGCTATGGCAGATCATTTTGGCGCCCGTTTTGTTTGGAGTGCTGGATATAACCCACATTATTCTTCAGTTTTTTTTAACAGGATCCAGCAATTAAGGCCAAATGGAGAGCCAAGTGATATCGATATTGCATTTTCTACACATCCATCAGATGCCACAAGAATAGCAAGTATAGAGCAACAATATCTAGACCAAATATTAAGTAAAGAAGAATCCATTCAGGAGATGAGTTCAAAATTATTGAACAGGGGTTTTGCAAGAGAGGCTATCGCAATCGCATATCACACAAAAGTTCTTGACGAAGGTTTTTTTTATAACAAAACTATCGAAGAGTCTTTAAAAAATGAAGACCCGCCTTTCTTGAACCTAGAAGGTTTTAAAGAATCTGTACCCAAATACAAAACTTGTATAAACATTAATACAGCAGACGAGGAAGAGTTGCAGGCATTAAAAGACATAACACCAGGGGTTGCTGCTTTGATTATTGGACACAGAAATAAAAATGGAGAATTCTCGAGCGTGCAATCTTTAGAAAATATTGAAGGTTTAAGCAGGGTGGTTTATATGAAGATAAAAAATCATTTAACAGTGAATGAAATTTGTGAAAATCTACCTTCGAGGCCAAAAGAAGATTATGAAATCATTAATGAATATGAAGCTGTTTTGTGGGGCACTTTAATTTCTGCCAAAAGGGCTTTCGAAAATGGTTTGATCAATGAAACATTTTTAGAAGAAGATTTTTTTTGTTTACTTGAGCATATTGACTATTTCCAATTCAACCAGTCATTGTTTTCAGAACTTGTGAACAAACATGCAACAAGCAGCCCTGAAACCGTTAACGAAGAATCTTTAGAGAACCTTTACGATTGTTCTATTCCGATGTTGCTCAATTTTTCACAAACAACATTAGAGGAGATCCAAAAAGAAGGAACGGGATCACACTTAAAAATTCTCAGTTCTTTTTTTGGAAGCGAGTCGCAAGTTAATATAAATGGATCTATTTCAGAAATATGGGGAACAATCAACAATGGAGAATGGGGGCGGGGTTCTAGCTGGATTGTCCTGCATCTAATAAACGGAGATCTTTATAGGGTTTTGTTTGGTCCTTTGCAGAGATATGACAAAGAGGCTTTTTTCACTCTTGGCAAATAGTAAATTTTCTTCAACCTGGATTCCAGAAAACCTTCCGGAAGGTCCAGTTGTTGATCTTGGCTGTGGCAACGGAATTATCTCAAGAATGTTAGGAAGTTCAGTAAAAAGGAAAATAATATGTGTAGATAGGAGAGAGGGTGCTTTGGTTGCTACAAGGGAGCAAATGAGAGGCTTAACACATACAACTCTTTTAAGCGATGTTTGCTTCCTTGGGATCAGAGACAAGACTTGTTCGTTGGTTTTTGCATCTCGAATTTTTTCAAACGTTAAAGACAAGGAATTGCTTTTAAAAGAATCGATGAGGGTGTTGAAAAATAAAGGCTATTTAATTGTTATTGATTCTGAAAAGTGTTTAAATTTTTTCAAAAAAAGAAAATTAAGCTTTTCTCACTTCAAATCTCCTAAAAAAATGATTGCAATAGCTCTAAAAAAAGGCATCTAATTTAGAATGAAAAAAATGCAAAATGTTCATTTCTTTGGAGCGAAAGGCGAAAAAGGGCCCTTCAAAAAAAACCTTCTTGGTGGGAAGGGGGCAAACCTTGCCGAAATGGCCCGCATGGGTTTTCCTGTACCTCCGGGATTCACGATTCCAACAAATGTGTGTTTAGAGTATCTCAAAGACGGCAAATACCCAAAAGGTTTAAAGCAAGAAGTTAGTCAGTCTATAAAAAAAATTGAAGATGAAGTGTCGAGGTTTTTTGGGAACAAGAAAGCCCCGCTCTTGATATCTGTTAGGAGTGGTGCTCCGGTGTCTATGCCAGGAATGATGGACACAATATTAAATCTAGGCCTGAATCAAGAGATTGTGGAGGCGATGACGAAAAATATAGACAATAAAAGATTCCCATGGGATGCCTACAGAAGATTCATTCAAATGTATGGTGATGTTGTTTTAAACATTCGAGATAAAAATGGGAGAGACCCTTTTAATGATCATTTCGACTCCTATAAAAGAGCAAAGAAGGTAAAAGAAGATACTGATCTTGATGCGAATGATTTGAAAAAAATCTGTTCTCAGTATAAAAAAATTGCTGAAAATTATGGCAAGCCTATACCTGACACCCCTGAAGATCAGTTGTGGGGGGCAATTAGTGCTGTTTTTAAGAGTTGGGAGAATGAAAGAGCAGTTGTTTATCGAAGACTTAATGGGATTAGTTATGAAATGGGCACCGCTGTAAATGTCCAAGCAATGGTGTTTGGAAATTTGAACAATGATTCGGGCACCGGTGTTGCATTTACTCGAAACCCTGCAACGGGATCAGGAAACGTTTATGGAGAATTTTTAGTAAATGCTCAGGGAGAAGATGTAGTTGCTGGAATCAGAACACCTTCATCTATAGAGAAGATGGAGAAAGTCTTTCCAAAAGCCTATTCCGACCTTGTCGATGTTTGTTTGAGTCTTGAAAAACATTATAGAGAAATGCAGGATCTTGAGTTCACTGTTCAGGATAAAAAATTATGGATGCTTCAATGTAGAACAGGAAAAAGAACTGGTTTTGCTGCTGTTCAAATAGCGGTAGATTTAGTTAACGAAGGAATAATGACAAAAGAGGATGCTCTTTTATCAATAGACCCAGAACATTTAGGGCATTTACTCCAACCACTTTTCGACCCTTTAGAAAAACAAAATGCAATCAGAGGGGGACGGTTTCTAGGTCGTGGTTTGCCTGCGGGGCCAGGGGCTGCAACTGGGCGTATTGTTTTTTCAGCAAAAGCGGCGGAAGATTTTGCAAGGCGTGGAGAACCTGTTGTTTTGGTTAGACCCGAAACAAGTCCAGAAGATATTAGAGGCATGGCTGCAGCAAGAGGAATTTTAACTTCAAGAGGAGGGATGACTAGCCATGCAGCATTAGTTGGAAGACAGATGGGGAAAGTTTGTGTTGTTGGTTGTCAAACTGCTCGAATAGACCTTTCAAAAAAGATTTTGGTTTTCGGCGGAAGAGTTTTACGAGAAGGGAATTTCATATCCCTAGATGGAACAACAGGACAAATTATAGATGGCGAAATTCCAACAAGATCTTCTGAAATACTCAATGTTTTATTGGACGGGTATCTGAATCCCGAAGATTCCATAGTTTATAAAAACTATTCTCTAATAATGGATTGGGCAGATGGTTTTAGAAAACTAAAGATAAGAACGAATGCAGACCAACCAGACCAAGCAAGAAAAGCAATTGCTTTCGGGGCAGAGGGAATTGGTTTGTGCAGAACTGAACATATGTTTTTTGAAGGAGAGAGAATTGATATTGTTCGAGAAATGATTTTAGCGAAAACAAAAAAATCAAGAGATAAAGCTTTAAAAAAACTACTTCCATTACAACAAGAGGATTTTGAAAAAATTTTTAGAGTAATGGATGGTAAACCTGTCACGGTCAGGCTTCTCGACCCTCCTTTACACGAATTCTTACCTCATGACGATGCGGGAGTCAAGAAGATGTCAAAAATCATGAAAATATCAATAGCTGAAATCAAAAGGAGAATCAAAACCTTAAGTGAGGCAAATCCAATGCTTGGCCATAGAGGCTGTAGGTTGGGGCTTGTTTATCCAGAAATTACAGAAATGCAGACAGCGGCCTTGTTTTTAGCAGCTAAAAATGTTTCATCAAGCAAACATTCTGTTTTTCCTGAAATTATGGTGCCGCTTGTGGGGCATATGGAAGAGTTAAAAAGACAAAAATCAGTCATTCACAAAGCAGCAAAAGATTCAGGTTTCAAAGGAGGTTATCAGATTGGGACAATGATTGAGCTTCCAAGAGCTGCTTTAACAGCTGACCAGATTGCAACACATGCTGAGTTTTTCTCTTTTGGAACAAATGACTTAACACAAACCACATTTGGTCTTTCCCGAGACGACGCGAGTTCATTTCTTCCAAGTTATATCGAAAGCGGTATTTTGCATGAAGACCCTTTTGCGTCACTCGATCTAACAGGAGTTGGAGAGTTGGTGAAAATGGCTTCTAAAAAAGGGAGATCAACTAAAAAGGATCTCAAGCTTGGAGTATGTGGAGAGCATGGGGGAGACCCAAAATCAATAACATTTTTTCATCAAGTCGGTTTGAATTATGTTTCATGTAGTCCTTTCAGAGTCCCCGTTGCAAGGCTTGCAGCCGCTCAGGCAGCATTAAAAGATGCAAGAGGGTAGTTTTGTTTCGGTCCTTCCTCCTTTAGTTGCGATATTTTTAGCAATTATTTCAAAACGGGTTTTGCTTTCCCTTTTTGCTGGAATTTTTCTTGGGACTGTGCTTGTTCAAGAAGGAAGTTCTTATTCTTTTTTTCAAGCTTTTGATGATTTTATTGTTCCTACTTTAAGCAATCGAGATAATGTCAATGTTCTTCTTTTCACTATGTTTTTAGGTGGAGTTGTTTCAATTATTGTTAATTCAGGTTTTGCTCAAAGATTGATTAATTCAATAACAGCGAAAAAACAAACTAGAGAATCAATACAAGTCAAAACATGGCTTGCAGGAATGGTGGTATTTTTTGACGATTACGCAAATGCACTTTTGGTTGGAACAACCATGCGAGGAATAGTTGATAAATACAAAATATCAAGAGAAAAATTAGCATATATTGTTGATTCAACATCAGCTCCAATAGCATCTATAGCTCTTATTTCTTCATGGATTGGTTTTGAGATTGGTTTAATTCAGGATTCAGTGAATGATTTAGGGATAGATGCAAATGGTTATTCACTTTTTATAGACTCTTTACCTTATAGGTTTTATCCCATACTGGCATTAATTTTTGTCTTTTTTGTTGCGAAGACAGGTCTTGATTACGGACCTATGCTTGAGGCGGAAAAAAAATCTCTCAAAAGATCTAAAAACTCAAGTATAGATAGCTTGAATGAAGAAAAATCTGAAATTTGGCCAGCACTTCTACCCATACTAGGAGTCGTTACAACAACACTCTGGGGATTGTGGGAGACTGGGAAAAGTCCTGAGAAAAACGAAAGTATGGCGATAATAATTTCCCAAGGAGACCCTTTTGTTTCTTTGCTCTGGGCTTCTGTCGTTGGTTCTTTTATAGCAATACTTTTAGCTCTTTTTCAATCAAAATTCAAGATAGAGGAGGTGATGGATTTCTGGATTAGAGGATTGAAATCCATGTTTTATGCTTGTTGTATTCTTGTTTTAGCTTGGAGCCTGAAGGATGTTTGTGACCAGTTAGGGACAGCTTCTTATTTGATTTCTGAAATTGACAGCTCCATCTCTCTTGGAGCCTTGCCAACAATAATATTTCTGCTTGCAGCAGCGGTATCTTTTTCTACAGGAACTTCTTTTGGGACAATGGGGATACTGATGCCAATCGTCATACCTCTTTCCGTTAGTTTGATAAGTTCAAGTGGAAATTTTTCAACAGAAAACCCTATTTTTCTTTCTTCAATTTCAGCTGTTTTAGCGGGAAGTGTTTGGGGGGATCATTGTTCTCCTATTTCAGACACAACGATACTTTCTTCAACAGCTTCTGGGAGCAACCATATTGATCATGTGAAAACACAAATGCCTTATGCCGTGTTCGTTGCAGGAATCTCGATATTTTTTGGGTATTTCTTAATTTGGGCAGGTTGGTCTCCTTGGATTTCTTTAGGGTTAGCGATATCTGCAATGTGGATTTTTTTAAAGAGATTTGGGAAAACTCCAAAACTATCCTGATTTAAGAAATTCTTCAAGTTTTAAGCTAGACTGTTCCCAGGTAAAATTTTGAGACTTTTCCAACCCTGCTGCAACAATTTCTTGACAAAGATTTTTATCTCGAAAAATACAATCAATTCGTTTTTTCATTTCCGAAAAATCATTTACCAAAAAACCTGTTTTGTTATTCTCCACAACCTCTTCCAAGGCCCCTCTTTGAAGTGCAATAATTGGTGTTCCTTGATATTGAGCCTCTGCTGCTGGCAATCCGTAACCTTCCCATTCACTCCCCATGACTACAGCATCCACTGCTCCAATCAGGTTCCCCATCTCTTTGCTTGGGTGGTTTGGAAAAACTTTAACACCTAAGTTTTTTAATCGAGTGATATCTCTTTCGTCACCATAGCCGGAACAAACCAGTT
>CAYFJE010000039.1:0-9632 GCA_964343345.1 uncultured bacterium | reverse complement strand
TCTCCTGAAATCATGGCTCTTTGAATTGGTGAAGATCCACGGTATTTTGGGAGAAAAGATGGATGAAGATTCAAGGATCCAAACCTGTATTCAAGCATCCTTTTAGGAATCATATTTCCGTAAGAAACAACAATCAATAAATCCGCAGAAAGGCTTTCATCAGCATCTGTAAAGCAATCAATCTTTTTTTGATGAGCATAACTCATAACTACATTTTCTTTCAACCTCATGTTCCTACCACTCTTTGAAGGGGGTTTGGTTAATATCCAAGAAGGTTTGATTGGGATTTTCTTCAATAAACTTAACGAAAAATCGTCAGAACCAGCAAAGGCTATTTTAAAAATTTTTCAAAAACCTCATCTTTGGATAAAGAACTACCTTTGTAAAAAAAACTCCCTTCAACCCCTCTTTCGATAATCAATTTTCCATCAAGATGGTCAATTTCATGTTGTAAAACTCTAGCAAAATATCCTTCAGCAACTAGTTTCTTTTTATTCATTTCTGTATCCAAATAAGCGACTTCTATTTTTGTTTGCCTTGGAACATCAACAGCTAAATCAGGTATCGATAGACATCCTTCAACATCTATGCTCAAACCTTCTTTGTCTAGTATCAAAGGATTCAAAAGCACATATACCTTTTCTGAATCAGGATCATCCTTACATAATATCAACCTGATATTCAAGCCAACCTGAGGAGCAGCTAACCCAACACCATTCTCTGATTTCAAAATTTTTTTCATATCTGAAATTGTTTTCATTGAAACTTTCTCTTTTATTGAGATACATGGTGTTGTAAGAACAGAAGAATCTTTTGGCAAAATTTTTAAATTCATAAACTTCCCTCATAATAAATTCTAATATTTTCATTTTTCAAAATTAAATCTTTAACAAACTTTTTAAAACTTTCTTCAATTTTTCTAGATTGAAAAATGTATCCAAAATGATTTTTCTCTTTGCCACGACTATCAAAAACTCTAACGAAACGTGTATCACTAGCAAGATCTTCTAAATCTAAGTCGTTATAAAAAGAATTTTTAATTTTCCTTTCAGAAACAATCATTAAAATCTCTCCAAATGGAGGGTAATCGAATTGCTTTCTTGCTTCAATTTCATCTCTATAAAATTTAGAAAACTCTCCTTTTTCAAAACATTTAACAGGAAATAAGGAAGATCCTTTTGATCCCAAAAACAAATCCAAACCTTTTTTAAAACAAAAACTATTAATTGCATGTATTTTCCACCAGCCATTTTCATAAGACCTGAAATCATCCCCTAAGAAAAGATGCCTTAAATATGGTATCCAAATAACCTTTTGACCAAAATCATCTCTTAAAAATTCAAAATCAGTGGTTAACAACACTTTCGAAAACCCTTTTTTAAAACTGCCTAAAGAATCTTTTATTTCTTTTGGCTTTTTTTCGGAACTGACAACCTCAATGTCATCATGAAGAAAACCTTCATTAAGAAACCAATTATAAAAATAATCTACACCTTGCCTCAAAACATGAAGTTTTGATCCACAGACATCACACCTGCTAATCTTTGGCCAAGAATCATCACAATCAAGGCATTTCAATTCATATTTATATAAAGTTAAAGTTTTTTTGCAAATTGGACATTGTGTATTTTTTTTACATGTTCTACAAAAGAGATGTCCAACACCTTTAGAAGGAAGGAACACACTTAGTTTCTTATTCCCCTTCAAGCAGCTCTTGACAACTTTCGTTCCTCCAGACTCTCCTTCTTTCAAAAAAATAGAATTTGATTTGAAAAATTTTTGATAATCGTTAGTCTTAACTTTTTCTAAATATGATTCAACAGATGGGGAAACATCTGAATCAACGTAAGAAACTTCACAATCAAAAACATCACGATAAAGATTTAAAAAAGTTTTTGGATCATTTAACCAAGAATATCGATTTTTTTTGTAAAAACTTCTATAACTAGGATTCCCCTCCTCGAAAACATTAATCTTTTTTAAATTGTTGAAAGGAAAACCTAAAGATTGAAAAAGACCATAAAATTCCGAATCTTGACCTTTTGCGATGTTGAGGATACTTTTTTTTGACTTTAACACTTTCCTTCCTTTGACTCTATTTAAAGTTTTCATGTTTGGAAAAATATTTAACGTTTGTGGCTTACTCTTCAATCCTGAAGGTTCGATCGGATGAGTTGAAGGCATCAAAAATTTCAGCAATGTACCGGGAGGAATGAAAAATTTCAAAGACCTTATAAAAAAATCATATCTTTTTGGATTCATCTTAGGACCGATTTCTGAAATAGATTTTGCTTTTTCGAAAAAATCACACTCCTGATGAACAATACCCCATGTTTTTTGGTTGTTCCAGTTTTCAAGAAAAACCCATGTTCCTGGGTCGATAGAACCTTTAAAAGAATAAGTCCAAGACCTTAAACTAACAAGATCTGAAGCAACAAATACCTTGTAATACTTATTTACAGCTAGTTACCTTCACTTTTTTGTTCAGGTTGAATGGGTTCATCTTCACTTTCAACTGTTTCAATATTTTCAAAGAGACCCAAACTTTCTTTTACTGTGTTGAAAAGACTGTAATCAAATCGAAGATTATGAAACACAAGCCTTTCGCCAACCCATTCAGAAAACAAAGGTTCGGCTTTTTGTCTTGAAATAATATCCATAATGACTTCTTTTTCATCCTCAAAAGAAGACTCTTCTTCTTCTTCAAAATTAAGAACCTTGAAAAAATAAAAAAGATTCTTTCCTAAGGAAGGAGAAACACTCACTGGGCCAACCCAAGAACCTGGCTGAGTAGATAAAATTTCATTAGAGGCAAATGGTATTTGGGATTTTATACTTGCCTCAGTTAAATCCTGTCCCACATACCCTCCTTCCAATGCTGATTGAAAATTTATGGAATGAGCAGCAGCCAGCTCTTCAAAAGAACTTCCTTCAAGAAGTTTCTTTTCTACTAAATCAGATTCTGCAGAATCATCTAATTCGATCATTGCCAAACGATACATAGCAGGTTTAGTGAACGCTGTTTTTTGATTTTCTATATAAAAATTAAGCAACTCTTCTTCAGAAGGAACTTTGTTAAAAAGTTCTAAAAGCTCAGTTGCTACAACTGTCTCCATCTTATAAAAAAGGTTTCGCATACTGAAATAGTCCTTGATAACTTTTGCATCAAAGATTTCAGCATAATAACTATATTGTCTAGCATTCTCTGGATTATCAAATAAAAAAGATTCGAGTTCTGATTGAGAATATTCAACCCCTCTAGACCCAGCCTCAATTTCCATCAACCTCCAACTAATAATATCCATAAGGCTTCCTACCCATGGCTCTCTTCCTCTTTGCAGGTATGCTGCAGAATTCAAATACATACCTAGGTTTACATGATCTAAATATATAGGTTTTTCGTTATCCCCTTCTCCCAAATGCCCGACAACCTTGTTTTCATCTTGCCCATAAATGTTAAAACAAAAGAAACAAGCAAAAAATAAAAAAATCATTTTTCTAATCATTTTTCTCTCCAATAATATCTAATATTTTTCCAGCTAAAGTAATTTTATCTATATCCATAAATTCTATTGAACTTAAACTATCATCAAAAAACTCAACATCTGTTTTGTTCCCTCCAAAACAATTTGAAGAATTATTTGTAACTACATATTCAGCACCTTTTTTAAGAACTTTTTTTGCAGCTTCCAAAGAAGATCCTTCGCTGTATACAGAAAAACCGATAACGTTTTTACATTTCTTAAATTTGCTTTCAAGAATATCTGGACTTTTCTTTAAACAAACATCTTCTTTGAACCAATCATCTTTCGAAGGTTTTCCCTCCCTCCTCTTGTTGAAAGAAAAATCAGTAACAGCCGCTGTAAAAAAACCATAATCGTATTCTCCAGTTATTGCATTTTTCATATCTTCAGAAGAAATAACATCAACTCTATCTATTCCTTTTGGAGATTTTGGAGTTCCAGGACCTGCAACCAATGTCACATCAGCACCTTTAATCCATGCATTCAATGCAAAAGAAAAACCCATATTCCCTGTAGAAGGATTTGAAAAAAACCTAACATCGTCAATAAATTCTTGTGTTGGACCAGAAGTAACTAGGACTGATTTTTTTTCAAAACTCTTCTTTTCAAGATGATAAAGGATTTCGTAAAAAATCATATCAATATCTGGAAGCCTCCCCAAACCCTCTTCTCCACATGCCAAAAGACCTTCTTCAGGGTCTAAAAACAAAAAACCTCTTTTTTTCAAATTCAAAATATTTTTTCTTATCGCAGGATTGTTCCACATATTTGTATTCATAGAAGGGACCAAAAGGACTTTAGATTTTTTTGCCAAAATAATATTTGAAAGCAAATCATCAGCTAATCCAGAATTTAGTTTTGAAACAAAATGTGCACTTGCAGGACAAACGACTATCAAATCACAAGATCTCTCTAGGTGAATATGTGCCATGGGGTCTTCCCAAAGGTCTGAATGAACTTTCTTCCCAATAAGCCCCTCGAAAGAGGTTTTTCCTATAAATTTCTCCGCCCCTCTAGAAAATACAACTTCAAGATCTATATCTCTAGTTCCAAGTTTTCTAATTAAATCTGGAACTTTGTACGATGATATACTTCCGGTAAGACCGATTAAAACTTTCATATATGAAATCTCAAAAACAGGTT
Organism: uncultured bacterium; assembly: GCA_964343345.1. GTDB lineage: Bacteria > UBP7 > UBA6624 > UBA6624 > UBA6624 > UBA6624. The sequence goes on along the minus strand of CAYFJE010000039.1, from coordinate 4,965 downwards.
ATATTTCGTTTGAAGGAATCTTTTCGTAATCATCAGGAAATTGATTTTTTGGAACAAAGGTTTCATCGGGTATTTTTGGTTTAATTTGTCCAGATAAAAATTCAGCAATTGCAACCTGAACATAACCAATCTCCTGCAATTCTCTCTCTCCCAAGTCTACCCTTGGCAAATCAATCCTCGACTCAAGGTCATTGGCTCTCTTTGCAATAATTTCAGTTACAACATATCGATTCGGAAAAATTTTCAATAAATCTTCAATAGCAACAACACCTCTTATATTGTCAGAGCCTATAATGTCTTCGTATCTTGGTTTTTCTTCGCTCATAAGTTCATCTATTGTACTACGAAAAGGATAATGGATTTAAAAAACTTTCAACTATCATCTTCAAGTCAGTTTTACAGGTTTTCAAATCTCTGTTAACAAGTTCATAATCTGCATTGGGTGACCATGAGATTTCAGTTTTTAATAATTGAATCCTTTTATTTAAACTTTCTTCAGTATCTTTATTCCTTTTCCTCATCCTCTCAAATATCTCTTTTTCAGATGGGGGCGATAAAAAGACAACAATGGAATTTTTAAATACCTCTTTTATCTTAGATGCACCTTGTATGTCAAGAATAATCAGAGAATTAAAAGATTTAAGAGAATTAGAAATGTCTTTTTTCAAAACACCATAATAATTTCCATAAACCTTCGCATATTCTGAAAATTTATTTTCCGATAAAAGTTTTTGAAAAATTTCTTTGCTTAAAAAATTGTAATCAACACCATCAAGCTCACCTTCTCTAGGTTTCCTAGTCGTACATGTAACCACCCTGGAAAGAGAAAATTCTTGAATTAAAAAATTAGCAAGAGTGGTCTTCCCAACTCCAGAAGGGCCAGTTAAAACAACCAATTTCGACATCTTGTAAAAATAATATTACACTTGAAATTAAATTTTCAGTTGATTACAATGCTTCTAATGAGCCCAAATGAAGAAATAAATTTGAAAGGCTGGCAAGATACCCAAGAAAATCACCTGAACATAGGTTCAGTTGTTAACCCTTTGATAGAAGAAATAAACGATTTGAAAAATTCTCTCGAAAAAATGAAAGAAAATATGAGAGAATTTGAAGCATTCGAAGGAGCAAGAGGGGTTTCTCACCTGTCAATAAAAGTGGATGAATTTGAATCTTTCTTGCATTCTTGGAAAGGAGAACTTGATAAAGTTGAAAAAAACAGAGTTCAAAAAGAATCTATAAAACCAATGTTGGTAGTTTTTGATGCTCTTCAGAGAGCTGAAGATTACCTTAGAAAAACAGAAAAAAATCAAGAAGTTTTATCAGGTATAGAAGATGTAACAAATCTTTTTGAAAAACAATTAATCACTCTTGGATTTTCTACATTAAAACCTGAAAAAGGAGATATGTTTGATCCCAACAAACATATAGCTGTAGGAACGGAAGAGGGACCGAAAGGAAAAATAGTAAAAACTTATCAAATGGGTATTTCATATCAAAACAAAGTCATGAGACCAGCAGAAGTTTCAATAGGTAAAAATTAACATTTATTCCATAAATTTATATATATTTAAAAAATTACTCATTTTTTAACAATTAAATTATCTTTAATTCAAAATAAGAAATTTATAATGAGAAACTGGGAGGCTTCTTATGAGAAATATATTAGGCATTGATTTTGGAACAACAAACAGTTTGATCGGTTATTTAGATAAAGATACACCAAAACTAATCCCTAACTCAAGAGATTCACTTCTAACACCTAGTGTTGTTGGAATGTCTGAAACAGGAGACTTGCTTGTTGGAGAAGCTGCAAAAAATCAATCAATTGCATTTCCAGACAGAACTGTCGCCTCAATAAAAAGAATGTTGGGAGAAGACAAAACAATAACATTAGGAAAAGAGCAGTTTACACCTCAAGAAATTGCTGGAGCAATAATCAAAAGATTGAAATTAGATGCTGAAGAACATCTAGGAGAGATTGTTGAAGAAGCTGTCATAACAGTTCCAGCTTATTTTAGTGATGCACAAAGACAAGCTGTAAAAGATGCTGGAGAAATAGCTGGTTTTGTTGTTGAAAGAATCTTAAACGAGCCTACTGCTGCAGCTTTGGCATATGGGATTAACAGTGAGTCAAAAGATACCATAATGGTTTATGACTTTGGAGGAGGAACCTTTGATGTTTCTATTATCAGAGCAAGAGAAGGTGCCTTTAGGGTTTTGGCTACAAACGGAGATGTCAAATTAGGTGGAGACGATATGGATTGGGCAATTGCTGAATGGCTCAAAAAGAACTTTAAAAAATCTGAAAAAGTAGATTTGGAAGGAAAAGAAATAGATGAAATACAAAGAAGGGTCATCCAACAAAGACTAAAAGATGCCGCAGAAACAGCAAAAAAAGATTTAACAGAACACCTTGAAACAACAATAAATCTTCCATTCATATACACTGAGTCAGAAGAACCAAAACACTTAAAAACAACACTTTCAAGAACACAACTCGAAGAAATCATTGAGCCTTTCATAGAAAAAACAAAAAGCCCATTGGAAAAATCCATGAAAGATGCAAAACTAAAGTATGAAGATCTTGATTCAATTCTCCTTGTAGGTGGAACAACAAGAATTCCGAAAGTAAAACAATTTGTTGAAGATTTGGTTGGAAAAACTCTCGAACATAAAGTAGATCCTGAACAATCAGTTGCATTAGGTGCGGCAATCCAGGCTGGTGTAAAAAGAGGGAAACTTCAAGAAATGGTTATTGTTGACGTTGCTCCACATTCACTTGGAATAGAGGTAAAAGATGGGAAATTTTCTGTGATTATTCCAAGAAACACAGCAATACCTTGTTCAAAAAAGAAACCTTATGTCACAACCCAAGACATGCAAACCGAAGCACAAATAACTGTTTATCAAGGTGAAAAAGAAGTCGCTTCTGCAAATCCTAAACTAGGGGACTTTGTATTTTCTGGAATAGATTCACAAGAGGCAGGAAAAGCTTTGGTTGATGTTCTTTTTGACTACGACATCAATGGGATTGTCAAAGTTACAGCGAAAGATAGAGCTACAAAAAAAGTGAAATCCGTTTCATTCAAAACAAGTCAAAAAAGATTAACTGCTGAAGAAGTTAGAGAAGCACAACTTGAAATAGGAGTTCGAACTTCCCAGAAAGAAAATGAAATTGGAGAAACTTCGGAAGCAAATGCTTTGATATATGAAGCAGAAGCATTCATAAGAGATAGAAAAAAATTCATCGAAAAACCAACGAAAGATTCCCTTAGAACGGCGATAGCCAACCTTCAAAGAGCTATTGATCACGATGAAGATAAAGTAAAAAGTGAAATCGAGCACCTTCAAATTATCCTTTCAGATGCAGAAATCACTGTGATGTCTGCTGAAGATGAGCAGAAGAATGAAGAAAAAGAACAAAAAGATGAATAAGAAACACCTGCTCGGTGAAAACCAAGATCAAAAATTGAATAAATGTCGAAATTAGATCAATTCAAAAAAAATCTAGAAGAGTATCTTGCCCTGATTGAAAAATCTCTCGCATCAGATGGGGAAGATTCAGAAAAGTTGATAATTCAAATTGCACCTTTTGTAACAAAAGAGTATGAAAAAAGATTCAAAAACCTTGCGGCTCTAAATGCAATAAAAAACAACAATCCAACACTTGCGGAAACACTTGACGGACAAAACCCTTATATAAAGCGAAAAATAAAAAAATTAACCGAAAAAAGATTAACTTCACTTTTAGAAAAAAGAAAAAAGCAATTAGGTCTTTAAAACTGAAAAACGAAATAAAATCTGAAAAAAACCCCTTCATCAAAAAATTGAAGAGACTAAACAATGAGCAGAAGCGCAAAAAAGCTAATTTAATTAAAATCGAAGGTTTAAGACTGCTTGAAAACAGTTTGAAGCAAGACTGGTTTCCAGAACTAATAACTACAGAAAAACATCTAAAAAATCTAAAATTCAAAAATCTAAAAAAAATTTTCATATCAGAAGAAAAAATAATCAAAAAATATATGAACCTACCCAAATTAGAGCCAATTATCGCAATAGGAGAATATCCAGTCAAAAAAAATGTTGACTACAATGAAAACATAGTCGCTTTTTTTTCTCAAGATCCGACAAATATAGGATCCATAATACGTACAAGCTTAGCACATGGGATTAATAATTTTTTATTTTCTAAAAATTCTCCAGATCCATACAATTTGCTAGTTTTGAGAACATCTGCAGGTTTTTCATTCGGAATAAAAAACTCAAAAATAAATATTGACGAATCTCCAAAATTATCAAATCACAAATTAATTGTAGCAAGTACACATGATGGAATAAAAATTGAAAACTTAAAATCGAAAAACAAAAAATTTTGTTTAGTCTTTGGACATGAATCGAAAGGAGTTCCGAAATCATGGGAAGAAAAAGGGGAAAAGATCACAATCCCAATTAAAAATATTGAAAGCTTAAGTGTTTCTGCAGCCGCAGCAATAATTATCAATAAAATCACAAAATAATATATAATAGTCGAACCTTTTTGTCTGCAATTGCAGATCATTAGACCATAAGGAGGAATAAAAATGTCTTATAAATTTCCAGAGCGTACGATAGAAAAGCGCTCATATGAGCTAGCACTAATACTTAATCCAGAGGACAATAAAGAAAATTTAAGTATTGTCAAACATATAGAAAAAATAATCAAATCAAACAAAGGCAAAATCGTACAAAAAGATTCTTGGGGTGTCAAAAGAATGGCATATGCGATAAACAAATTTAAAGATGGTGATTACACATTTCTTTTAATTGAAATAGATCAAAAAACAAAAAAAGAAATAGAAACATTTTTAAAAGATAGTGAAAGCATTTTGAGGTTTAGATTTTTCAAAAACTTAAATTACAAATCCCCAATAAAGGAAGAGAAGCCGAAGGAAGAGAAGCCGAAGGAAGAGAAGCCGAAGGAAG
>CAYFJE010000038.1:0-9646 GCA_964343345.1 uncultured bacterium | reverse complement strand
TCTTTTTGGAGATGGAGCAGGTGCTGTTCTTTTGGAAGGGCAAGAGGGAGATTATGGAGTTCATGATGTTCTTCTTGGCTCTGACGGCTCTGGTGGAAAATATTTGTATATGAATTCTGGGGGTTCTTTAAGCCCTGCATCTATTGAAACTGTTAAAAACAAAGAGCATTATGTAAAAATGGATGGAAGCAAGGTTTACAAGGTTGGAATAAGAAGATTTGTTCAAATGGTTAAAGACATTTGTGAGAAAAATTCTCTAAGCCCTTCGGATATTGGATGTCATCTATTCCATCAGGCAAATGGTGTAATGATTGAAGCAATAGCAAAGAGACTGGGTCTTGATAGGGATAAATGTCCAATAAATATAGACAAATACGCGAACACAACAAATGGAACAATTCCTTTGTTAACGGAATATGCTAATGATAAAAAAATGCTAAAAGATAAAGATTGGGTTTTGATGACAAGTTTTGGAGCAGGTTTTGCTTGGGGTTCGGTTCTTATGAAGTGGAAAAAAATATGAATTCTTGTTTTCTCTATCCTGGACAGGGTTCTCAAAAGGTTGGGATGGCTGATTTTTTAGCTTCTGACAAAGAAGCAATCGATTTAATTCAGCAAGCGGACAACATCTTAAATTTAAATCTTTCAAAACTTATTTTTGAAGGGCCTTTTGAAGAGTTGACATTGACAAAAAATGCGCAACCTGCATTGTTAGCTGTAGGTTATGCGGCACATAAGCATTGGGTAAAGAAATATAAACTTCAACCTATTGCAGCAGCTGGACATTCGCTTGGTGAATATACCGCTTTGGCTGCAGCAGGTTCGATCTCGTATGAGGAAGCTTTGAAAACTGTCAAAAAAAGAGGGGAAGTTATGCAAGATGCTGTTGCGAACCAGGATGGCGGAATGGTTGCTTTGCTAGGAGAGGGAAGACTGAATGATCTTCTTGAATCTTGTGAAGGTTCAGACTGCTTAGTTCCAGCAAACTTCAACACTTTAAATCAAACTGTTCTTTCAGGGGATGTTAATGCTATTGACAGAGTTGTTGGAAAAGCAAAAGATTTTGGATACAAGGCCATCAAGCTTAAAGTGTCTGCTCCATTTCATTCTCCTTTGATGAAAAAGGCTAAAGAAAGAATGGATAAAGTAATAAACGAGATCGATATTTCTCCACCAAAGTGGCCTGTTGCTTCAAATTTTACTGGTTTTTTTCATGAGGAAAACAGTTCAGCGATTAAGAAAAATTTAATTAATCAGATTGAAGGTTCTGTTAAATGGGTTCAAAATTTAAAAGAATTAGCGAAACTAAATTTTGAAGGATGGCTTGATGTTGGTCCAGGTAAAGTCTTGTTTAATATGATTCCGAAGAATGATTCCAGGAAAAAAATTAACCATTTTAATGTTGTTGGAGATATTATTAGATGATGCCTATTTTGGATTTTGATTTTTCAGGAAAGAGAATATTGATTACTGGAGGGACAAGAGGGATAGGTTTGTCTATAGCTAAAATGTTTTCAGGCTCTAATTGCAAAATGGTTTTGGGATACAAGAGTAATCATGATGTAGCTAAGTCTGTTGATTCTGAGCTTTCCACGGACAGTAATGAGATCAAGATTATTTCAGGAGATCTTTCTACTGAAAAAGGTTGTGAAGTATTTGTAAAAGAATCACAGGATTTTTTAAAAGAAATTGATATTTTTATTCATTGTTGTGGTGTCAGGATGGATGCTCCTGCATCTCTTATGAAGAATTCTTATTGGAATGAAGTTGTTAATACAAATCTCAATAGTGCTTTTTATTGCTCTAAAATGGTTTCAAAAAACATGTTGAGAAAAAGGGATGGAAGGATAATTTTTATTTCAAGTGTTTCCGCTTCAGTTGGAGGTCCAGGACAATCTAATTATGCAGCAAGTAAATCAGGGATAGAAGGTCTTATGAGAGTTATGTCAAGAGAATTTGCAGATAGAGGTGTAACTGTCAATTGTGTAAGCCCTGGTTTGATAAAAACAGATATGTCGAAAGACATAAACAAATCAATGAAAGATTTTTATTTAAGTGTTATCCCAATGAAAAGATTTGGAAGACCTGAAGATGTTGCTTCTGCTGTAATTTTTTTATGTTCTGAAAGCTCTTCTTATACAACAGGGCAAATTTTAGGAGTTAATGGAGGTATGGACGTTTCATGACAAGAGTTTTCATTACAGGAATTGGTGCGGTGACACCATTTGGTGTTGGATTTTCGTCTTTGAGAAATGGTTTAAAGGAAGGGGTTTCAACAGCAGGAAAGATATCTTTGTTTGATTTCGAGAGCCATAAATGCCATATTTCTTGCGAAGTTCCAGAATGGGACCCATTAAAACATATAGACCCAAAGCAATCTAAACAAATGGACAGATTTACTCAATTTGCAGTTGCTGCAGCTCAAGAAGCTGTTGAAAGTTCAGGTATTAATTTCGAGGATACAGATCCTTACAGGATCGGTGTTAATGTTAGCAGTGGGATAGGGGGGATGTGGGAGCATCATGCTCAATTTGATAAGTATTTCAAAAAAGGGCCTAGGTACATTAGTCCTTTTTATATTCCTAAAAACATATGCAATATAGCTCCAGGTTGGATATCCATAAAATATGGACTTAAAGGTTATTCCACATCTCCTGTTGCTGCTTGTGCCACAGGAACTATTGCAATAGGTGAGGCTTTTAATTTGATTAAAAATGGAACAATGGATGTAATGGTTACTGGCGGAGCTGAAGGCGCAATTGCCCCAACATCACTTGCTGGTTTTTCAAATATGAAAGCTTTGGCTTGCAACTTTAATGAAAACCCAAAAGAGGCTAGTAGGCCTTTTGATTTAGATAGGTCAGGTTTTATTATGGGGGAAGGGTCTGTTGTTTTTATATTGGAAAGTGAAGAGCGAATGAAGTCAAGAGGATCAAATCCTTTGGCTGAGGTCGTTGGATTTGCTGTTACAAGTGATGCTTATCACATAACATCTCCAAATCTAAATGGAGAATCTCCAGCAAAAGCAATGTCTTTAGCTTTAGAAGATGCCCAAATCCCATCTTCTTCTGTTGATTATTTAAATGCTCATGGAACATCTACAAAGTTCAATGATTTAATGGAGACAAATGCTATTAAGTTAACTTTTGGGGAGTGTTCAAAAAAAATAAATATTTCAAGCACAAAGGGAATGCATGGGCATCTTTTAGGTGCTGCTGGGGCAATAGAGTCTGCTGCATGTGTTGTTGCTATGACAGACCAAGTAATTCCTCCAACTATAAATTACAAAACAAAGGATCCTGATTGTGATTTAGACTATACGGCAAACGATGCTAGGGATTTTGATGTTAATGTAGCAATGTGTAATTCTTTTGCGTTTGGAGGACATAATGCATGTTTAGTTTTAAGGAGTTCATAATATGTTAAATAATGTAAATTTCGAAGTCAAAGAAAGAGCAAATTCTGTCGCTGAAAAAATTGTGAGGCCTTTAGCTTCTGAACATGATGAAAAACAGGAGTATCCTTGGAAAGTCAAAGAAGCTCTAGCGGAAAGCGGTTTATTGAAAACTTGGATACCTAAAGACTATGGTGGAGACGGTTTGGGCAGTGTTAATTTATGTTTGGTTGTGGAAGAATTGTCAAGAGCATGTGGTGGTGTTGGGGTCATGTTTGCAGTAAATGCATTGGGTTCTTATCCAATAATTCTTGGTGGGAGAGAGGATCAAAAGGAAAAATGGTTACCGAAAATTGCAAGTGGCGAGAAATTGATATCTTTTGCTCTTTCCGAGAAGCTTGCTGGATCAAATGCTTCAGATTTAAAAACATTAATATCAAAAAAAGAAGGAAATTATCTCATCAATGGGGATAAAAAATGGAATACTAATGGAGGTGTAGCTGACTATTATTCTGTTTTTGGTGTAACTAACCCAAGTCAGCTTGGGAAACCCTCTGCAATATCTGCAGTTGTTGTTGAAAAAGATACAGAGGGTTTTGAGATTGGAAAAGAAGAGGACAAGATGGGTATAAGGTGTGTCCCCGTAAGAGAACTTTATTTCAGAAATTGCTCTGTTCCTGAATGGAATCTTCTCGGTGAGTCTGAAGGAAAGGGTTTTAAAATTGCAATGGAAACTCTTGATCATGCGAGGCCGGGAGTTGCTGCTCAGGCTTTAGGGTGTGCTCAAGGAGCATTTGAGTATGCATCAAGATTTGCATCAAGAAGACGTCAGTTTGGACAACCTATACAAAATCATCAAGCAATAGGGTTTCTTTTAGCAGATATGTCAACAAGAATTGAAGCAGCAAGACAGTTAGTTTATGAATCTGCGAGGATGATTGATGCTGCTGACAAGGATCCTTCTCTAAAAGCAAAGGCTAATAAGATGGCTGCTCAGGGTAAGCTTTTCGCTACAGATACTGCAATGTGGGTTACTACTGAAGCAGTACAAATATTTGGTGGTTATGGATTTATGAAGGATTATCCTGTTGAAAAATATATGAGAGATGCAAAAATAACTCAAATTTATGAAGGCACAAATCAGATACAAAGACTTGTTGTAAGCAGACATGTTGCTCGTGAAGCTACTTCTCTAAAATTCTTAGATCAATTCATTCCTTCTATAGATCAGTGGATTCCTGATGAGCTATTAAAGGAGGCTTCTTGATGAAGATATTGGTTTTAGCAAAACAGGTTCCTGCAACTACTGATTTAACTTTTCGTGATTCAGGAATTTTAAATAGAGAAAATGTTCCAAAAGCAGTAAATCCAGATGATGAATCTGCTGTGGAGTTAGCGATACAAATAGCTGAATCCAGTTCTGGAGAGGTTCATCTTGCGAGTATGGGGCCAGAGTCATCTTCAGAAATGCTTTCTGAAATAGGGGCTATGGGATGTTCTTCTTCTTATCACATCTGTGATGATCTTCTTAATGGTGCAGACTTGATCACAACAGCAAATGTCTTTGCTGCACTGGCTAAGAAAATTGATGTCGATATGATTATTTGTGGTGCATCTGCTGCTGATGGTAAAGGAGGACTTCTTCCTTCAGCAATTGCCTCTCTCTTGAATTGGAGTTGTTTAAATCAGGTGTCTTCGATCGAAGAAGTGTCTAAAAACCCTACAGTTGTTTTTAATTTTGGAAAAAACAAATCAAAAGCAAAGATTACAGGTCCTTGTGTTTTGAGCGTTTATAAAACTGTTGCTGAACCAAGAATCCCTGATGTAATGGCAGTTTTATCAGCACCTCAACCCGAAAAGATGACTGTTGCTGATTTAAATCTTTCTGAAGAAATTCTTAATTCGAAAAAAAGATGTGAAGTTCTTGGTGTTGAGAGTGTGAAAAAAGAAAGAAAAAAGAAGATTTGGGAGGGTTTAGATTCCTTTGCTGAATTTTTAGAAGCTTTAAAAAAGGAGGGTTTTTGATGAAGGTCTTTTTATTAGCACACAATCATGTAGATTCAAGTTTGCTTACCGCATTGTCAAATTACATTTCTCCGAATGGAGCTATTTGGGTTGGAAAGAAGGGCGATTGGGATACATTAGGGGTTGAGAGTTTAATACATTTCGATTCAGAGGATTCTTTATCGGCTGGTAAGGCTTTGTCAGAGTATTTTTCTCGTGAACAAGTAGTAATTGTTGGCCTTGAAGATCTTTTTAGCGGAGAAATTCTTTCTTCTTTTTCAAGTATTTCTTGTCAAGGTTTGGTTTGGGGTTGTCATTCATTTTCAAAAGAAGATGCTCTTGTTTCTTTACAAAAGTATGGTTTTGGAGGAAAGGTTTTATATACTTCTAAACTTGGATCTGGATCTGTTCAATTTAATTCAAAGTTTTTAGATCCTGGAAAACCGAACTTGAAACAACCTGATGTTATTTCTTTGGATTCTTCAAGTTCTCATTCTTTTACACTTCTTGATTTTGACAGCATTCCGGATGAAGAAAAAGACATTTCTTCTTCAGAAATAGTTGTTTCTGGAGGACGTGGCATACAGGGTCCAGAAGGTTTTGAATCTTTGAAAAAACTTGCTAAAAAACTAGATGCTGCAATAGGGGCATCAAGAGCTGTTGTTGATATGGGTTGGATTGATTATTCTCACCAGGTTGGACAAACTGGAAAATCCGTAATGCCTAAACTTTACATTGCTTTTGGCATATCAGGTGCTGTTCAGCATAGGGCTGGGATGCAGAACTCTTCTGTCATAGTTGCAATTAATACCGACAGAAATGCCCCAATATTTGATATATGTGATTATGGGATTGTTGCTGATTGGAAAGAAGTTCTTGAAAAATGGGTTGATTCTTAAGATTTTCTAGACCTATCTCTTTTTAACTGTTCTTTTTTTTCTCTCTCTAAATCTCTTTCAACATCTTTTTCAAAATTTGAAGAAAAGGGTTTAAAGAAATTAATTATTTTTTTAAAGAAATTTTTCATACTAAAGATTTTTGTTTTTTATCGGATCTCTTTCACCTTTTATTGCTGGGATGTCAGGTTTTCCTGTTGGGAGCAGAGGTATTTCTCTTAAAACTTCTATTTCTTTTGGCATCTTGTATGTTGCTAGCAATTTGTTTTCATTGAGGAAGGATATGATTTTCTTTTTGATGTCTTGGTTGTTTTTTTCGTCATTTAACTCTACAAATGCTTTTACTTTTTCTCCTGTTTTTTTGTCTGGAATTCCAATGGCTACAACTGACTTAACTTCGTGATATTTTATGACAGCATCTTCAATTTCTGCGGGATAAACATTTTCTCCACCAACTATTATCATTTGCTTTGCTCTTCCGCATATTGTTAAATTCCCTTCTTTATCAAATCTTCCTATATCTCCTGTTCTGTACCACTCATCAACAAGGACTTCAGTTGTCTCTTTTTCTTTTCCATGATAACCTTTAAAGACATTTGGCCCTTTTATCCATAGTTCACCCTCAATAGCTTCTTTTGGTTTTTTAGCTTCTTTGTTTTCTGGACTTCTTGCAGTTGTCAATTTATCGCCATTTTCATTTCGAAGCTGAATAGTCACACTTGGGAAAGGGATTCCACATGTTCCGAAGGCAGGAGGTTTTCCTGGTCTGTTGAAAGAGATAACAGGACTCGTTTCACTTGCTCCGTAGCCTTCATATATTGGGATTTTTGTAATTTTTTCAAATTTTTCAATTATTTCTCTTGGAAGAGGTGCCCCTCCAGCAACAGCAAGTTTTATTGAAGACAGTTCTTTTTTTGGATTTTCTAATCTATTTGCAGCATTTATCAAAGAGTTATACATTGACGGGACAAGTTCAAGGACAGTTATTTTTTGAGACTTGATTATGTCTAGCACTATTTTTGGTTGAAATGCTGGGATTGGAACAAATCTTCCTCCAGAAAGAATACCTGCAAGCATTCCTGCTGTTAGTCCGAAAGAATGAAAGAGAGGAAGGACTCCACTTATTGTGTGATCTTCTGTATCTCCTAAAACTTTCCAAAAATCTGAAAGATTGCTAGCTAAATTTCCATGTGAAAGCATAACCCCTTTTGGTTTTCCGGTTGATCCAGAGGTGTAAATGTAGCAAGAAATGTTTTCAGGATTCGGTTTCGGTAAATTTTTCAAAAAGCTTGATTTTTGAATCTCCTTTTGATTTTCAGGGTTGTTTAATTTAAAAATTTTTAAATCTTTTATTTCTTCTTCAAGATAATCTAAAGTATTTCCAAATATTTTTGATGCTCTTCCTTCCGGAGGGTCGAATGTGAGCAATGTTTTTATTTCAGCATCATTCACAACATCTTTGACCTCTTTTGGAGAAAGTGCATAGTTTAAAGGAATTGCTGTTTTTCCTAATATCTGACAAGAAAAAAAAGACACAACAAAACCAGCTGAATTTGGAAGGAGTATTCCAATTCTTTTTTCTGATTTTTTTATTTTGTTTTTTAGCCAACCTGCAACTTTATGAACCGCTAAGCCTAATTCCCCATATGAAATATTCGTCCATTGTCCATCTTTGTTTTCTGTGATAGCAATTTTTTTAAAGTTTTTCTTCCAAGAAAAAACAAAAAGATGTGCCAAATGATTGCTTTTTTCTGGCTTTAAAGAAAATGAAAGAATTTTCGATAAGATTTTTTTTATCCAAATAATCATATTAATGATCGCTTCCGATAATTGTACCGTTGTTTTTTTCTAGATCTTTTAAGGCTTTTTTTGTGTTTTCTTCAAGTTTTTCTAGAAGTGCTTCAGGTAGATTTGAGTCAGAGCTCTTTATTTCGATTGTTTCACCCAAAGCAAGATGACATTTCTTTTGAGTTTTTATTGTGAACTTCTTGCCAACAACCCTAAAAAGTTCTTTTGATAGGCTTGTTAAGATCCCTTCAAGCTTCTCATATGTTGTATTCGGGCTAGGTGTTGTGTAGTGAAAAGACGAGAGTGAATGAAGCATTAAAACTTTCTTTTCGATTTGTGCTTTTCTTTTTATATTTTTTGTAAAGTCATTTGCTTCTCTTGCTTTTTGTATTCTGTCAGCAAGGCTGTCGATTTTATTGGGTTTTATTCTCAGTTCGGATTCAATTTTTTTTATTGAAAATTCACATAAGTTTTTTATTCTAGGATTAATACTTTTGATTCTGCTTTCTTTTGTTCTCCATTTTTTGTTGTATGTTGCTTCTTGTTCTTTTTCAAGTTTTTCAATTATTGATTCTGTAATTGTCATAAATCGTATTTGCCAAAGATTTCGTATATCAGGTTTCAGATCGAGCATTTTTTCAAGTTCTTTTAAGCGGTTTTCGATTATTTTTTCTTTTTCAGAGCTCGTTCCAATGAGGGAGTAATAGATTGCAAAAGGCAAAATTTTTATTGGTGATTTTGTTTTCTTTGAAGAAAAGAGTGCAATTTTTATTGGTCCAGCTTGGTAAGGCAGTATATTTCCTGATAACCCATGTGTTCTCCCTTCAGGGAAAACAATCAAAGTTTTTTTATTTGAAAGTATTTCAATGGATCTTGATAAAGACTTTCTATCAAACTTTGTTCTATCTACCGAAAAACATCCACCCATCTGTATCAGCTTTCTGAAAATATATGGAGTTCTGAACATTACATCTCTTGCTGTCATTATCCTGAATTTAAAATTTTCTTTTCTTAACAAACAATAAAGTGAAGGTGGATCAAAATCGGTAGGGTGGTTGCATGTGATTAAACCTCCATGTAGCAAAGTCTCCTTCAGTCTTTTTTGGTCGTTTTTTGAAAATTCTATTTTTTTTATTTTTGCTTTTGTTTTTAACAAAAATGCTAATATTTTATTAAGTATTTCTACATGAAAAATAGAAAATGAATCTTTATAAAATTCGTTTTTTTTCAATTAGTTAAATGCCCTTTCTCCAGTTGTGATATTTCCAATAATAAGTTTTTGAATTTCGCTAGTCCCTTCGAAAAGTTCCATAACTCTGACATCTTTCCATACTTTCTTCGCATAGTCATCTTGGCTCTTTTCGATTAATATATTTGCAGCGATTGATGCGCCTTCCGTGCCTTTTAATTTTGCCATGGACGCATACTTAGTGAAGTTTCTTTTTTCTGTTTTGAGTTTGATTGTTTTGTCAAGAAGTGATTTGCATGATTCTATAATCACCTGAACCTTAGCCACATCCTCCATGCTTTTTTGTGATGGCTTCTTTTTTGCAAGTTCGATTAA
>CAYFJE010000037.1:0-9661 GCA_964343345.1 uncultured bacterium | reverse complement strand
GAATGGGCGGTTATGCTTGCAAGGCTCGAAAGGGATCTTGCAATAAGATTCTCTTCAGAGGGTGGCGGAACACCTGATGATGTTTCTGGCCTAATGGCAATGTTGAGAAGCGAATTTGATGCAGAGTTGGCTGAAGTCAGGGCCGCAATTGCCGCGAACGAACTGAGGATAGACGCTCTTTCGGGTGAAGTTATGGACCTTTGGGAAGAGGTTGACAACCTTGACGACAGAATGAGCAGGATTGGCCCTGGTGGCGGTTCAGGATTTGCTTTCACTTATGCCTTTGAGCTAAATGAACAAAACAGCCCCAATGCAGTAAATCCAGAAAATCTTTGGGGACATATGCGAATGGATATGGCTCATGAGTCAGGTGACTTCATGTTTGGAATGTCCCTTCAAACGGAAATGGAGGACCCAGATGGTTTCAGAAATATTTTCATGAGGCAGGGCCCATGGGTTGCACTTAGCAACGACAACCCTGGAAACCTATCTGGCACACCGGGAGATATGCGAAATTGGACTTTCGATCTCCACGAAACATACATGGTTTACAACGGAAAATCTTCTGCAAATGGTTTGGATTATGTGGTCGGAAAATTCGAACCTTTCTGGTCACAGACAAATTTTTCATGGAATCCTTATGAAACGTTTGAGGGTTTTGTCATTGGCGGAGAACTCAAGCAATACAGGTTTGTCACTGGCTGGATGCATAACATCACAAACACAGATACAACATTCTTGCAGGTGTCTGCGGACTCATTGGTTTTTGGGATTCCAGGTACTTTTGGCTGGACAGAAAGTGAAGATTCTGTTGCAAAGGTTGGCAGTATTGCTACAAACGTTAACCTGATTAACAAGGACATTGCTGTTACTTACTTGTGGAATGCTGCAGCGCAATCCACTTCAGATAGTAGTTATGAGATTGCTACAGGTGTCGAATTGCTTGACGGCTGGGACGGCTCTCTTGCATGGAGAAAAACCGGGAATGTCTCTAACACCTTCGGAGGTTACCAATCAGGCATAGATTACTTATCACTGAGAATCTCAAGACAGGCTGCTAGCAACGTAAAGACATCCTGGTCGCTAGACTGGGGCAACAGGTCATCAAATGACAACGAGTGGCAGTTGTCATGGAATATGAAGGGTAGCTTCTAGTTCCTGAAAAAAAACATACACGGAAATGATGCTTTGGCGGTATACGCCGCGCAAAGCATCATCGCCCAAAAAAATCCTGGATCGTGGTCTGACGAACCTTTGGAGAGCAATGATCCAAAACACCCTAAAGAACCTTATATATTCCTGGGGAAACCACCTAAAGGAATAGTTTATCAAAATCTCAAAACAACCCTCCATCTTGGAGAAGAATCAATAGAGGTTCCGGAAAATACAATAGATTTTTGCACAGCGATACAGGATATTGAAGGTTGTGAAGAAGAAATATCAGACTTATTGATAGCTGCACAAACAAGGGATTGGGACAAGCATGCCCTTGAGTATTTTGTAAGCAGAACAGGTATTCCGGTAGACAGAAGTTTTACACTTCTCCCCCCAACAAAAGAATACCAGTTCGAAGCACATAAAAAATCAAACTGGATTAAATGGGTTCAAATGCTTCTTGTTGCAACTGGATCAAGCCAACCAACTGAAAACAGACTCACAGGAGTTGCAGAGCTTCTCTCAAAAGACATAAGGCCCTGGATGATGCTGGACATCAATACACAGATAAGAGAAACAAAAAACATGTGGGAGCTTTCAGGGGGTTCTTTTGAAAAGGAGCCGGCAACAAAAAACTGCCATGTATCAACAGACAAGATTGCAGGGTCTTTGAATTGGCCAAAATCAAGATTTGTACAAATAACCGGAACCGCAAATGGAGAACATTCTGGAGAATTTCATATTGCTCAAGACAACCCAGATGCTCCACCGGCTGAAGAAAACCTAATTGTCGGATCTATGAGAATGGGAGATAGGGATTTTCCCGCAAAGGAAGGTCGTCGAGTGTTTGTGGGAGCATGGTTTGATGAAGCATGGTTTACACAATCCATGTTCGCACCAAAGAGAATCCATTCAATCTTGAAGAAGAAAATGAGAACTTGGTACCCTGACTTCGTCGAGGATGGTTATCACATACCTGAAAAAACAACACGTTTTGACGGTGCTTATGACAGGATTTCTTGTAATAAAGCATACAAGCAAATTCAAAAAAAATTGAATGGAAATAAAATGCTTGGAATTTTAGGGATTCCAAAAAGTTTTCATTTTGCAAAAGCAGACAGGAAGATATTGAACTAAACACGCTTGGGAGGACTCGAACCTCCAACCTATGCCTTAGGAGGGCATCGCTCTGCCAGTTGAGCTACAAGCGCTTGTTCAGCATACACGCCCGGTAGGACTTGAACCTACAGCCTTCGGCTCCGCAAGCCGACGCTCTGCCAGTTGAGCTACGAGCGCAAAAAGACATTTTAACCTTTAAAATTCTCCCAAGATTCAGGTAAGGCTTTTTGCTCTTCAGGCAAGAGATCATCAATAGCTTTCACAAGTTGCTCGGTAAAAATTTTAGCTGAATCTGAAGTCAATTTTTCAGCACAAAAATCTTTTGAGCTTATAGGGTCTCCAAAAACAATTTTTAATGGGCAGCGCCTAGGAAGCTTGCTTCCTTTTGGAAAGGATTTGTGAGAACCTATTATTGCCAAAGGAACTACAACGGCGTTTGACTTGTGGGCGATCGTTGCAGCCCCTGTTTTCGCTCTATGCGGTTTAAACCTACCTTCAACACTTCTTGTACCCTCAACAAACAAACAAATATCGGACCCTTCAGCAAGAACATCAATTGCTATTTTGATCACACTAATTCCAGCAGCTTTCCCTGTTCTATATACAGGAACCTGACCCCAAGACTTCATACCTCTCCCCAAGAGTCCTTTAAACAACGATGCTTTTGCCAAGAAACGAACAGGCCTGGGTCGAGAAGAAACAATAAGAGGAGGGTCTAGATGACTGGTGTGATTCGCTACAAATATTATTGGTTTTGAGTTTTTGAATTTATCTTTTTCCTTGAACCAAAAAGAGTTACAGAGAAACAGAAAAGCTCTACATGTGTTGACAGCAAACCAATAAGAAGGCAAGCTGAAAGGATATTTTTTAGGATTTTTTGACATAATTTACAATTTTTTCAACGACATCTTCAAGACCCATAGATGTTGAATCTATCACAAATGCACCACGAGGAACAATAAGAGGGCTTGCTTCCCTTTCCATGTCTTCACGATCTCTTGCCGATATTCCATCTCCAGCTCCAGCTCTTTCTTTGTTTCTTCTCCCAACCCTTGCTTGAAGGGATGCGTCAAGGTAGATTTTCCATTTTGCATCTGGAAAAACAACTGAACCAATATCCCTTCCTTCAACAACAATATACTCAGGGTACACGTCTTGCCACTCTGGAATCAAACGATCTGTATAACCATGGCCCTGCATATATTTTTCAGGCCAACCGGGGTCAAATCTTGTTATTTTTTTAATATATCTTTTCAAAAACATTGAAACCAGCCTTCTGCAAACAGGATTTTTTGCAACCTTGCTGCTTGCCTTGTCAACCTTTTCCCCATAAAAGGATTCCGTTATGCTGTCCCACTGATATTCCCCCATTTTTGTATTGTCGTATGCCACCTCTGTTCCATGAAATTTCCAATTATTTAATTTCATTATTTGATGAACCGTACGAAAACCAGGGGGCAACTTGTTTACAGACTGAAATCTATCCCAATCCTTAAAACCATCAGCAAGCATCCTGTACACAAGCCCACTGCTAATGCAAGCACACCCACCCTCCAAAGATGTTTCTAGCATTTTTCCAACAGTGGTTTTCCCAGAACCTGCTGGACCATCTATGGTGATTATCTTATTGTTCATCAAACAACCATTCAACTGGAGGATAACCTGAAGACCAGTGTGTTATTTTACCATTTTCTGTTTTTAGAAATATAGGCAGCCTGGTGATTTTTTCATCTTCTTTACAGAAAGAAAAACAAAAAGATCCAATAATATTTTCAACCTCCGTAATTTTTATTTTCCCTATCCATAAATCTGATTTTTTCTTTAAAAAATCAACATTTGACCCAAGATCTAGTTCCAAAAAACTTACATTATCTAAACTTGCAAATTCCAATTTCGGCGTTCTGTAAGGATGTTCAATAACAACCCAACCATCAGCAACCAAGCCATAAGGAAGTTGTTTTTTTGAGACTTTCGTTAACCACCCTTCTTTCAGGATCGCAAATTCTTCCTCTTTAAGGAGTTCCAGAGAATCTTGAATAGATTTTTCTCTAGATATGCTCTTGTTTTCATTTAACCAGACAACAAAACCACCTGTTCCAAAATCTTCATCCGAGTAATTAACAATATTCAAACTCGAGAAACCTATGTTTGGTAAAAAAAGATTTATAAACTCTTCCAAATCCCCACTAAAGGCATACTCTTCTGGCACAGCAACCTTTATCCTGTAGAGTGATGAGTAGGTAAAAAAGTCATCAAGAATAGTAGAAAGATTTTCAAAATCCCCACCTTCAAAATCTAGAAGACTTTTTTGGGGGAAAACATGAAGCTCGCCTTTTGAATTTGGAAAGGTCAAGGTTGGCTCAACCAGGCTTTGACCAAGTTTGTTGTTGGTTTTTGGAACAGCCAAAAAAACAAAAAGAAAAACAAGCAAAATAACCAGTTTATTTTTTGACATCTTCATAATCCAGCTTCTTGTATATCATCTTAGTTTGGAAAATGCTTACCACATTAAAAACTATGAAATAAAAAATCAATCCAGCAGGGAAGAAGAGACCCCAAATCAAAATCATAAATGTAAATATTTTAGGATTAAAAGGCTGAGGCATTGCATCCTCCCCCTCCTTCTTAGCCGGCATCATCTGATTTTGATAAAGGATTGTGGTAAGGAGATAGAAGCCTAACAAAAACAGGGCAGGCCAATAGAAACTTATAAAGCTAGGGTCGCTTCCCCATGGAGATGGAAGTGCCGTTGATCCAGGCAACCGTTGGGCCTCCCCAAGGCTTGCTACAGTTCCTACAGGTGTTGCTCCAAGATTTACACCAAAAAGGTTTTGTGTCAGAAATGCACCATTGTTTATCGAATAATCTCGAAGCATTCTAAAAAGAGCAATGATGATTGGAAACTGAATAAAGATAGGTAAACAGCCAGCCAAGGGGTTTGTGTTGTGTTTTTTGTAGAGGTCCATTGTTTTTTGTTGGTATTCTTGTGGATTTTTTGTTTTTAGAGAATCAAGTTTTTTCAGCTCCGGGGCCATTTTTTGCATTAGTCTTTGGTTTTTCATTTGCTGAAAAGTTAAAGGATAAAGTCCAGTTTTGACCATAACGGTTAAAAGAACAAGATCTATACCATAAGAACCTGTGAAAGAATGCATGATTTCTATCATGGCAAAAAAAGCTTTTGCAAGGGCCTCTGTCATAAAAGAGGATCCTCCCCTCCTTCAAAAAAAGGATTACATTTTAAAATTCTCGAGCAAGAAAGAAACAAGGCTTTTCCAAAAGCATATTTCTCAAAAGCTTTTAGGGAGTATTCTGAACATGTTGGCGAAAACCTGCAGCAAGGAGGAAAAAGAGGGCTAACTTTCTTTCTGTAGAAGCCAATCAAAGTTATAAAAAGACTGTTCATCCTTTCCAATGCTCCAAAAGAGATCTTAAAACAAAATCAAGATCAGAAGGTTTGGAGTTCATTCTCAAAATAGCTATTTTTGGTTGAATTTTTGAAGAATTTTTCCAAAACCAAAAACGAATTTTTCTTTTCATTTTGTTCCTTTTTACAGCATTACCATATTTTTTAGGAATAACGATGCCAAGACGAGGTTCAGAGGATTTTTCTTTTAGAAAAAACAAATCAACATCTTGAGATATTTTTTGAAAGATTCTCGGGTTTTTTTTAGGATTAAAGTAAAACCAACCGCGCAAGCTGGAGTTCCAAAAAGAACTTTTAGACAAGCTAGTGGGTGAGCCTGGCTCTGCCTTTACGCCTTCTTGCCCTCACAACAGCCCTTCCCCCGGGACGAAGCATTCTTTTCCTAAAGCCATGCACACGCTTTCTATACCTTTTTTTTGGCTGGTATGTTCTCAATGTACTCATTACGCAATGAGCAATTCTAACAGATTAATCTAAACTCCTCTGAAAAATCAACCCTGTGCCATTTCCACCACCAAGACACAATGTTCCAAATGCCAATTCTTTTTCTGAGTTTTTTAATTGCGAGGCCAAAGAAACAGCTATCCTTGCTCCAGAACACCCAATCGGATGCCCTAAAGAAACCGCACCTCCCAAAGGGTTTAGTTTCCCCTCATCAACCTCAAGTTTTCTTTGGAGTGCAACCATCTGACAAGCAAAAGCTTCGTTAATTTCAATAATTCCAAAATCTTTGACTGTAAAGTTTGTTGTATTTTTCAAATTCTCAAAAACAGAAAGAGGGCTCATCAAAACCTCTTTTGGAGCAACTCCACCATCCACACCTTCTCTAATCCAGCACAAAGGCTTAAGCCCCATCTCTTTGACAGCTTTCTTTGAAGCCAGAACAACTGCAGCACCGCCATCGTTTATTGAAGATGAGTTTCCAGCAGTAACACTCCCTCCTTTTTTGAAAACAGGTTTTAGGGAAGACAGTTTTTCAACTGACGTTTCTCTTGGTCCCTCATCACAATCCAACACCTTGCTACCTATTGTGATTGGAGTGATTTCACTTTTCAAAGAATTCTTTTTTTCTATTGCTTTAACATGGCTACTGTAAGCATATTCATCCATGTTTTTTCGAGATATTTTATATTTTTCAGCAACCCATTCAGCCGCTTCCCCCATATGTTTTTTACTATAGGCATCTGTCAATCCATCTGCAAGCATCCCGTCTTCTAAAAACATGTTTCCATAACCTATTCCCCACCTGGTTTTTTTACAGTAATAAGGAGCATTTGACATTGACTCAATCCCCCCCGCCAAAACTATTTGGTGTCCACCAAACCTAATTGCATTTGATGCCAAGTACACAGCCTTTAATCCACTTCCACAGACCATATTTACAGTAAAAGCACTACTGCTTTGATTCATCCCAGAACCAAGAGCAACTTGCCTTGCTGGATTTTGACCAGACCCTGCTTGTAAGACCTGCCCAAAAACTGATAAAGAGATGCTTTCAATTGGAACTTTTGATTGTTTGACGGCTTCTTTCGCGGCAATTTCTCCAAGGGAAACCGCAGAAAAAGACGCAAGTGCTCCACCAAATCTTCCTACAGGGGTCCTTTTTGCACCAACAACTGCAACGGGTTCAATATTATTCATTTTTCCCCATCATTTTTGCAACATGATAGATAATTTTCAAAACTTCATGTTCATCGATTTCAATTTCTTTTAATATTTTTTTATATTTTTCCATCGCAGAAGAGGCCACATTATTTTCAGCCATCTCCTCTCTTCTTCTTTTTATTTCATCCAACACTTGTTTTTTAAGCTTGCCAGTAACTCGAATCCCTTTAGCTGTTAATTCGGGATCATATTTTTGAAACAGGTCGTTCAAAAGAGCCATTCCAGTATGTTTTCCATAAACAAAACGAGTTTCAACATCGAGAAGATCATGCGGGATCGGTTCATAGGTTTGGGGATCTTTCAACATCCCATGTGTGTGAATCCCAGATTCATGAGCAAAAACATTCCTTCCAACAGCAGGTTCGTTTGGTCTAATTGGCATTCCAGAAAAAGATTCAACTAAACTCGAGAGTTTTTTAAGTTTATCGTATTTAAAATTAGGTATTTCAACTCCATACAAAACCTTCAAAGTCACAACTACATTATGTAATGCTGCATTACCAGCTCTTTCACCTATTCCGTTTACAGAAACACTAAAACCCTCGATGCCTTCCTGAAGTGCAACTATGGTATTTATTGCTGCAAGATCAAAATCATTATGAAAATGACTTACCATTGGGAGTTTTGGAAATGACTTTCTAAGCTCTTTTGCATAATATCTTGTTGACTCAGGGGTTAAGGAGCCTGTTGTGTCCGGAAATATATACCTTGTTGCTCCAGCCTTGACAGACCTGTCAATCAGTTCTGTCAGGTAATTGACTCCAGCCCTGCTTGCATCCTCTGTTCCGAGCTCTATCTTTTTTACACCATAAGATTTTATATATGTGCAAATCTCTTCCATCATTTTGCAGTTTGCTTCTCTGTACCATAATATATCTTCAACAACAGATTCCCTCCCTTCTCTTTTCAGGAGAGTGGGGCCAAGCTTAACTTTTATATGAAGGTCACTTGCTGAGGTAAATGTTAAAAATGTAATCTCAGAAGGTTTTGCTCCAACTCCATCTAGCGTTTTTAGTGTGGCATCGACATCGTTTTTGTTTGCCCTGCACATAACAAGAATTTCCATATTCTTTCTAATCTCTCCATTTCTTTTTCCCTCCACGATCCTTCGCAACGTCTCTCTTTCAGAAGGTGCTACAAAAGGAAATCCGACATCTACAATATGGACACCAATATCAGAAAGCATTTTTGTGATTTCGTATTTTTGTTGAGGAGAGTATGCAACCCCTGGAGTTTGTTCCCCGTCTCTGAGAGTTGTGTCATAGACTCTTATTTCTTTTGAATTTGGAAATGTATTGTTTTTCGTATATTTTCTAGGGTCAATGTAAAGATTATTCATGACTCATATCTTCCCAAAACTTTTTTGCATCTTCCCTGGTTGGCAAAACATCGTCTGTTTTTTTAAATATTTTTTCATTTTTTATATCTTCGTACATTTTATCAACCATTTTATTCCATTGCTTTATCGGGAATTTTTTTATTGCCCTGTAGCCTCCACGCAAAGCCAAATCACTTATTTTTTTGGAAAAACCTTCGGGACCAAGAGAGGCAAGCGTGTTGAATATATAAGCAGCTTCTTTTGTACACTCTTCCCAAGCAAGCTCTTTTGGGACACCAAACTTTAGTAGTTTTTTGTATGTCAAAAGACTGATCAGTGGTCCCCAGCCGCAAAGAAGAAGTTGCTCGCTTAAGAGGTCGGAACACAATTCTTGAGCAGGGGATGCTTCTATTGTTTTTTTTGGTTGGAAAATTTGATTTAATTCTTTAAATGGGTCAACAGAGTTATTCGTTTTTTTGTAAAAGGATGTTGCAAACACACATCCTCCAAAGGTAATTTTTGATGCAATAGCCTTCGGAGCATACATGAGAATGTTACTTTTTATTGGCCATGTCCCATAGAGAATAGGCCATCCTGTCATACATACAAAAAAGACATTTTTGTCGTCAAAAAGACCAGCCCACTCCTTTTTTGCCGCTATAAGGTCTGGATAACAGACAAATACCAACAAGGGTTTTTTTATGTTTAATTCCGAGGAGTTTATATACGAGTATTTTTTTACATCACGGCTTTTAAGAGAACGGGCATTTTCCAACACATTGAACTTTTTCTTTTGAAGCTTGAGAAGTTTTGCAACTTCACTTCCAACAGAGCCCAATCCACAGATTAGGTAGTCAAACAAAGACTAGTGTCCTCCCGCCTTGTCGTAACTTCCACTATCAGCGGATTTCGCAGGAACGTCAGAGGCTCTCGTTCCACTTACCCCTGAAGAAACTGCTCGCATAAGAGAAAAAACAACA
>CAYFJE010000036.1:0-9978 GCA_964343345.1 uncultured bacterium | reverse complement strand
AGTTTCATCAATAGTTTCTGGTCCTGATGACCCCACAAACAATACATCCGCAACCTTTGTGTTTGGCTCTGATGACCCAGATGCGACATACGAGATCCGATTGAACGGGGGTGCATGGATCCAGAAGGGTGCTGAAACAACCCATACATTCGACAACCTTCCAGAAGGGGATCATGTTGTTGAGGTCCGAGCGACAGATATTGCAGGCAATATAGACGAAACACCAGCCTCATATCCTTGGACAGTTGACCTTACAGGTCCGACTGCAACCATAGAAGATGGACCTCCAAGTCCGACAAACGATACATCCGCAACATTCATCTATGGAAGCAGTGAAGAAAACAGCACATTTGAGATACGAATAAACGGGGGAGAGTGGATCCAGAAGGGCACAGAGACCACCCACACATTCGAGAACCTTCCAGAAGGGGATCATGTTGTTGAGGTTCGTGCTACAGACGAAGCAGGAAATACTGGATTGCCTTCAGGTCCATGGGCTTGGACTATTGACTTGTCAATTGAACCCCCTGACACTGCAATCATTGGTCCACCGAATACGTTTTCTAAAGAAGCAACCCTTACAATCACCTCTCCGCAAGAAGCTGAAGAAGAAATATCATTTGAGTGTTCGTTTAATAATTCAGATTGGGCAGATTGTAGCAATCCATGGGATGTAACCGCTACTTCGGCAGGCCCTCAAGAGGCAAAGGCCAGGGCGGTAAACGCTTCTGGGCTAAAGGATCCCACTCCTGCAACTTGGACATGGATAATTTTTGATAGCGATATATCAAATATGCTTACCGGACCTGATATGAGAGGTGATTTTTGGAGCCCGTTATACGTAAAGGATGTTTCAATTGATTTCGAAGATTCAAATAATGAAAACAACCACTGTGATATAGATGCTCCAGAAATGACATGCACATATGCTCTTTACACTTATCTGATGCCAGATGGTGGGATTCTTGATTCATGTCCAACAATTGCCGAACCCACTTATACAAAACAGATAAAGACTGCAAATTGGACTCAAGGGGATGGTGAAACATTGAACATGCAATTGCTCTTCGAAGAGAGTGACCCTGCCTATCAAATCGATTCCACATTCTGTTTTGGAGTTGCTGCTGTTGCTGATGATGGGTCACATAGTGAAATTTACGGTCCAACAACTTCATTGACCTATAGGACATATGCTTATGATAATTTTGAAGGAGATGTTCTAAGTGAAGATGGAAACTGGCTTTCATTGACTATGGCTTTAGATGGAGACGATCCTACAGATACAGAAAATTCATGGTGGAATGTTTGGTCTGGGCCTTTGGCTTATTCTGGAAATTCACTTATGGCTGGATGGAATCCCGAAACACAGAATTACGATAACGATGATAGGCCAACTCTTGCAACAAAAACTCCTTTAGACCTGACAAAAACAATCTCACCAGGATTGGTTTTTGCCCTTAATCTCAGTAGGCCAGATTACGATTGGGAAAGTCTTGGTGTGCTTGTTGCAACACCATCAGGAAACGAATGTCAAGGTGCTAGCTGGTCTTGGCTTAGACAGATATTCAATGAAGGGGGAACTTCAGACAATCCTGGAAATCCAACTTTAGACACTTCTGGATGGGAGTATTTCCGTGTCGATTTAAGCCAATATGCAGGAAATTCAAATGTTTGCTTGGCCTTTACTCAAATCACAAACAGTTCAGGAACTGATACGGGTATGCTTGTTGACGATTTCCAAATTTTTGAACAACCCGACTTCATCAATGTTCCTTTTTATGAAGCTTTCCCGATGGATAGCGAAGGAGAATGTTCCTCAACATCCGCATGGTGGTGGGCTGATAATGATTTTGATGATGCGACAGCATGGCATCTTGCTGTCCCTGGAGATCTTGGAGGTACCGACTGTAAGAGATGGTGGACAGATTCATTAACAACCCTGTATGGAGATGGAGATGCGGGATTGCTTTGGCCAGTTCCTTCAGGAAGCATCGAAGGTTCGAATGCCTTTTACATAAAGGAAAACAAGATCACAACACTTACCTGGAATGAAAAATACGAGAACCTTGGTGAGAATTCACAGATGGGGCTAACTGTGAGATGGAGTGATTTCCAAATAGGGAGCTGCTACGATGATCCAGGTGGGGGATCTTATATGTATAAATGGAGTATGGGAGATTCTGATTTTAATAATGATGGTTTCCTTGACAACATAACTACCACTGTTGACCTGAGTCAGTTTAGAGGTAAATATGTATGCTTTATATGGTGGGCACAAGATGAACTTGATGGTATTGAAGCTCATGGCTGGGAAGTTGACGAGGTTGTTCTAGAGGAAAGGTGAAAATGATGAAAAAAAGAATAAATATTTTTATACTGATACTTCTGTCTTTGGCTTTTTCCTATGCAGCTCGTCCAGAAACCATTGAAGAGAACCGAGGACCAGAATTGATGGATTTACCTGGAATGGAACAAAGGGAAGCAAGCAACAAGACAGTCAAAATAATCGGAAAATAAAAAACAACAATGCGTCTTCCCATATGTTGGTTAAAAGATTTTGTAAAGTGCAATTATCCAATAGAGGAAATTGCTGAAACATTCACAGAGATAGGTTTTGAATGCGAGGAGATATTAGAGGTTGAAGGCGAAAAGGTATTGGACCTAAGTGTTCCAAGCAACAGAACTGACATTCTTTCAATCTATGGTCTTTCAAGAGAATTTGCAACAGCAAAAAATTTAAAAATAAAAAATCTAGATTTAGAAGACATTTCCATAGAAAACAAATATCCAATAGAGCTGAAAAGCGAAAACTGCAAATCTTATCTGGGTGTACATTTAAGAATCTCTTCAAAAGAAGATGAGCATATCAAGAAAATGCTAAAACTCATGGGGAGAAATTCAATAAGCCCATTGATTGACCTTACAAATTATGTTTTATTTGAAACAGGACAGCCACTTCACCTTTTTCCATACTCGTCAGTTGAAAAGGGAATAGTTGTTGAGACAGCAAATAAAAAAGTCAAGTTCAATGCCCTTGACGGAAACTCTTACAACCTTTCCCCAAAAGACCTCCTTATAAAAAACAAGAAAGGAGAAAGTCTTGCCCTTGCGGGAATCATAGGCTCTGAAGAAGGGTCTTCTAAAGATTCAGACAAGGAATTTCTTTTAGAGGCAGCTTGTTTCAAGAATTCTTCTACAAGGCAAAGTGCAGAAAGGATTAACCTTTTAACAGATTCTTCTTACAGGTTTCAAAGAACCGTAGACCCTAAAGGTTTTTTGATCGGTGCCAAAAGATACCTTTGGTGGCTAAACAAGCTCGGATGGACAAACAAGGTAGAAACTGCAACACTGGTCGAAGGAAAAAAAGAGAGAGCAAGGACGATAACCATAAAGACATCAGAAATCAACTCAAGGCTAGGTATGGATATTGAAGATGAAAAAATACATCAAATCCTTGCGAGCTTAGGAATATTAAAAATATCAAAAGACAAAGATGGAAAATGGAAAGAAACATGGAAGATAAAAAGTAAAAAAGGTTTAAGGAAGGGAGAATGGCTTATCCCTTCTTACAGAACAGACCTATCGATTCCTGAAGACTTGATTGAAGAGGTCATAAGAGTTTACGGCTATTCAAACCTCAAAGAAACCCTTCCAAAGATTGAAATGAGCGCATCGAGTTCAGATGATTTTTTTCATATAGAAAAATCCCTTATTGACACTCTTGTTTCTTTTGGCGGCAGACAAGAGATTCGATCAAGCCTGATTTCAGAAGAATTAGGAAAGCTAGGAAAATCAATCACAGGGAACAAGGGTTTAAAGATACTGAACCCCAGGTCAGAAGAGAAATCCTTTTTAAGAAACTCAATAGTTGCTTCTTTGCTTAGAGGGCATGAGAATTCTAGAAAAAAAGGTTTTTCTTCTGGATGGGCTTTTGAAATTGGGAAAGTTTTCAATGACACTCAAGAATTACTCAATTTAGGTCTAATTGCAAAAGAGGAAGAGGATGGAGTAAGGCTTATTAAAAACTTAATTGAAGACCTTGCTCTAAAATGGAATTCTTCCGTAAATTATTCAGAGTCAAATACTGGCCCTTTCTTAGAAAACTCAAAACTCTCTATAGTCAGTGATGTTTTCACAGGTTCCTTAGGGGCTTTTCAAATAGAGATTGGAAGCAGGAAGGAAATCGTTTGGGTGTGTGAGTTAAACCTAAACCTTTATTGGCCAATGCCAAAGTTAAAAATAAATGATTTACCAAAACATAAATTTGTTTATAGAGACTTGAATATAAAAACAAAAAATTCAGAAGAGACAAAGAAAATAACAAGTTTAATAAAAAGTTTAAAGATAGATATTGTTGAGGAAATCTTCTTGTTTGATGTTTATAAAAAGAAAGAAAACTGGAACTTAACATGGAGATTGGTTATTGGAGACGGACAAAAATCTTACACTGATGAAGAGATCAACAAAGCAATGGAAGATTTCAAGAACGAAATAAAAAAAAATAACATTTTACTAAATTGAATTTTCAAAAAAAAGATAAATACTTCATGCTTGAAGCGATCAAGATTGCAAAAAAAGGACTTGGAAAAACAAAAACAAATCCCCTTGTAGGTGCTATCGTTTCAGATGGAAAAAAAATCCTATCAAAAGGCTATCATGAAAAATATGGTGAAGGTCATGCAGAAATAAATGCCTTGAATCATGTTGCCAAAAAAAACACAACACTTTATGTAACTTTGGAACCATGTTCGCATTATGGCAAAACTCCACCATGTGTAGATCAAATTATCGCAAAAAATGTAAAAAGAGTTGTTGTTGGCATGAAAGATCCGAACAAGGAAATAAACGGAAAAGGAATCAGGAAATTAAAAGAAGCGGGATTAGAAGTTTCACTTGGGTGTCTTGAAGGTCAATGCAAGTTGTTGAACTACAGCTATTTAACAGGTTTAAAAAAAGGTAGAGCTTCTGTAACCATAAAAGTTGCAGTATCTTTGGATGGAAAAATTGCCGCTAGTGACGGAACCTCTCAATGGATAACTTCTAGAGAATCGAGAATTAGCGGAAGGGAACTAAGGAATCAGCATGATGCCATTTTGGTTGGCTCAGGAACAGTTTCAAAAGACAATCCCAAGCTAGAGAGGACTTTGAGAAAAAAAGATTGGAAGAAAATCCTAGTTGACAGGAACCACAAGGTTCAAGAAGGTTCAAAAATTTTTAAAAATGGACATGTCTATGTATGGGGTAAAAAATCAAACAACAATAAAAAAAACATTTCTTACATAAATCCAAAGGATTTAAAAAGTTTATTGAGAATGATCAGAGAGGAAAAAGTTCAATCAGTTTTATGTGAAGGTGGGAGGCTTGCTGGAGAACTAATAAAAGAAGGTCTTGCAGACAGGATAATAGTTTATACAGCACCAAAGATAATAGGGGATAAAGGTTTAGGTTTTTCTCCAAAAGTCTGGAGAACTTTGTCTGATTCAAAAGAACTTTCCAACGTTAGCATAAAAAAAATTGGAAATAATACTAGGATAGAGGGTTATTTAACAGATGTTCACAGGAATAATTGAATCTAAAGGCTTAATCAAAGAAGCTGAAGAAAAAGAAAGTTCCCTGATCCTTTCTATAGATTTGAAAGACTTCGATGATCCTGTAATTGGAGAATCGATTTCAATTAATGGTGTTTGTTTGACTTTGAATGAATATAAAAATAAAGTTGCTGTTTTTAATCTTTCAAAAGAAACTATTCTAAAAACTTCTTTTTCCAAGGATTCAAAAGGTGAAATCATTAATTGGGAAAGGGCTCTTAAAATGGGGGATCCAATGGGAGGACATATAGTTTTAGGACATATAGATGGCATTGGAAAGGTAAAAGGATTAAAAAAGATTGATGCCTTAAGCTCTTTATGGACAATAGAGTACCCAAAGAACCTCGACCTCTTCTTGAAAGAGAAAGGCAGTGTTGCTCTTTCCGGAATAAGCCTAACTGTAGCAAAAAAAGGCAATGGCTCAATTGAAGTTTATCTAATCGAAGAAACACTAAAGAGAACAAATATAGAATCTATAGATGCTGGAAAGGACATAAACATAGAGGTTGATGTTATTTCTAGATATTCTCTTGGGAAATGGCAATGAAAAAAAATATTGAATTGGCAATAAAAGCCCTGCAGTCTGGAAAAATGGTTATTGTTGCAGATAGTGAAGATAGGGAAAATGAAGGAGACTTGATTTGTGCTTCAATACATGCAACACCAAAAAATATCAATTTCATGATAAAGGAGGCACGAGGGTTGATATGTGTGCCAATGACAGGGGAAAGACTTGATCAACTTGGTCTAACATCAATGACTAGAAAAAATATGGATCCTCATGGCACAGCTTTTACCATTTCTGTTGATGCTATAGAGGGCATTACAACTGGAATAAGTTCTTTTGAAAGATCGAAAACTATAATGCAACTTATAGATCCACTTAAAGGACCGAATGACTTCAGGCAACCAGGTCATATATTTCCATTAAGAGCCAGAAAAGGAGGGGTTTTATCTAGAGCAGGACATACTGAAGCTGCAGTTGACTTATGTGAACTTGCGGGGTTGCCTAAAGCAGGTGTTATTTGTGAAATACTTGAAGAAGATGGGACAATGATGAGAATGCCTTCCTTGATAAAATTCTCAAAAAAGCATGATTTACCATTGATAACAATTGCTGATTTGATCTCTTATCTCTTAAAGGAAAGACCGAACATTTTCTTAAAAACTGAAATGAAAATCCCTAACGAAAAAAATTCTAGAATCCTTATCTTCCAGTCAAAAAACAGCACAGAAAACCATTTTGCATTCGTTAAAGGGTCAATATCAAAAGAAAAAGAAACACTGGTTAGAGTTCACTCGGAAAAAGATTCTGGTAAAGGGTCTCAAAAAAGATTGAATTCTGCATTGGAACAAATATACAAATCACAGAGGGGAATACTTGTATTGTTAGGTTCTAAAGAACAAGAAAAAAAAGAATCTAAAGAAATGGATTTTAGATCATATGGGATAGGGGCACAGATATTAAAAGCTTGCGGTGTTGGAAAAATGAAAATAATCACGAATAATGAAAGAAACATAATTGCCTTAGAAGGCTTTGGTCTTGAAATAGGTTCGACAGAGAAGATAAAAGAATGAAAATATTCGTGATTCAGTCAAGTTTCAACAAAGACATCACCGATTCTCTTTTTCAAGGTGCAAAAAGCGTCCTTGAGTCAAAAAATAAAAAATTTAGCCATGTTACAGTTTCTGGATCCTGGGAAATACTTTCCCTTGCTTCAAAAATTTTGAAAGATGAACCCTTCCCAGAAGACATTGCCATAATAGCAATTGGAGCGATAATAAAAGGGGAAACCGACCATTATGACTTTCTCTGTAATTCAATATTCAATGGTTTAGCAAATCTTCAAATCAGATACGGATCTCCAATAAGCATGGGGATATTGACAACAAAGAATATCGAACAGGCGAAGGAAAGGGCGGGAGGAAAGAAGGGAAACAAAGGCTCCGAAGCTGCTTTGGCTCTTTTGAATTTAATTTAAAAAAAGATGGAAGTCTTTGACTCTGTAAGAAAATATAAAGTCACAGAAAGTGATTCCATTATTTTTACAGAATTAACAACAGAAGAAAAAACCTCAGAAAAAAACATTGCCGAAAGAGCGAATGTTTCAAAATCCTCTTTTTATAAATCTCTTGATTATTTTGAGAAATTAGGGTTTTCAATCGAGTCAAAAGAAAAAAAAGGAATAAAAATCACTAAAAAAGAGCCGAGGTTAACCCCTCCAGAATTTCTAAACTATTGCCCTGAGAGATTTAGGAAAAACTATCATTATTTCACAACAATAAATTCAACTCATGACTATTCAATGAGATTGATAAAATCAAAAGAAAAAGTTGAGGATTCTTTGGTTGTTTCAGAATATCAATCCTCTGGAAGAGGAAGGACTGGAAGGAGATGGGTTTCAAAACTGGCTTCAGGAATCCTTGTAAGCCTTGTTTTAGATTTAAGTGATATTAAAAATGAAGATTTTTCAATGCTCCCAATAGTTCTGTCTTTATCAGTTGCAAAAGCGATTAAGTCAAAATTATCATGGCCAAACGACATCATGCTTGATGATAAAAAAGTTGGAGGAACCCTTGTAAATACTTTGATAAAAGGAGATTCAAAATATGCGATACTAAGCCTTGGTTTGAATGTTTTTGGCAAAAACGACAAAACACCCGTGGCACTATCTGAATCTACGACAATGGAAAAGGAAGGACTTCTTGAAAAAGGCTGGGGAAACCCAAGAGCAGTAATATTAAAAAGATGGTTAAAAACTTTAGAAGAGGAACTAACAAATATCTCAAACAGAAATACCATCTTCAAAGAATGGAACGATCTTCTTATAGACAAAGACAAAGAAATATTTTGGATAGATTCAAATGGCAAAAAATTCTATGGAAAATTTCTTTCAGGGTGTGAAAATGGAAATGCACTTGTTAAAAATGACAAAGGAGAGACCTTTGAAATAAAAGCCGAAGAAACCCCTTTTTATAGTTTTAAATAATAAAATATGTTTTTATGGGCCATTAGCTCAGCTGGCTAGAGCGCGCCCCTGATAAGGGCGAGGTCCGTGGTTCAAGTCCACGATGGCCCACCATGACTCAATATGAGAATAACAATCAGACAAGGCTTAAAAAAGGATTTACCATCCGTTTTAAAGCTTATAAAAGAATTAGCAGAATATGAAAAATCACTTGACAAAGTAAGTATCACATTACAAGATTTAGAAAATGACGGCTTTGGCAATAACCCATCTTATCAATTTTTAGTTGCTGAAGATGGGAAAAAAATTATC
The DNA here is from genome assembly GCA_964343345.1 of uncultured bacterium. Taxonomy (GTDB): domain Bacteria; phylum UBP7; class UBA6624; order UBA6624; family UBA6624; genus UBA6624. The sequence continues at coordinate 1,109 of CAYFJE010000036.1, read as the reverse complement.
GGATTGTCTTTTTATTTTATACGTTACTCAACCTGGAAAGGAAAAATTTTACACTTAGAAGACTTTGTGATAACCGAAAGTTACAGAAATAAAGGGGTAGGGAGTCTACTTTTCAAAGAAACAACTAATATATGCAAGAAACTGAACCTAAAGGGTATGACTTGGCAAGTTTTAGATTGGAATGAGCCTGCAATAAATTTTTACAAAAAACATAAAGCAGATTTTGAAACATGGTTACATGGCTTTATCGAGAGGGAACAAATTGAAAAAATTAAATCCTGACAATGAAGAATGGATTGAAGAATGGGAAGAGGAAGAATGGGAGTAGGGGTGGTCGGGGACGCGGGATTTGAACCCACGACCTACTGTTCCCAAAACAGTCGCGCTACCAGGCTGCGCTAGTCCCCGAACTTTTGAGTTATTTTATTTTTATTTTTCGAAAAGAGAGACAAAGAATCCATCAAATCTGCAAATTCATCGAAAGTTAGACTCTGCTCTGAGTCAGAAAGAGCTTTTCTTGGCTCTGGATGAACTTCAACCATAATTCCGTTTAAACCAGCCGCCAAAGCAGCTAAACATAAAGGTTTAACAAGATTTGATCTTCCTGTTGCATGAGAAGGGTCAATAATTACTGGGAATTTTGAACTTTCTTTTAGCAATATAGCTCCTGCCAAGTCAAGAGTGAACCTTAAAGAATCGTCAAAACACCTTATACCTCTTTCGCAAAGTATTATGTTTTGATTTCCTTCTTTTGCAATATGTTCTGCAGCAAGAAGAGTCTCTTCTATTGTTGCCATATAACCTCGTTTAAGGATAACAGGCTTTTTTGTTCTTCCAACTTCTTTGAGCAGTGGGGTATTATGCATATTTCTGCTTCCAATTTGAAGCATATCAACTTTCCTAACTAAATAATCGATTTTTTCTATCGACATAACTTCAGTGACAACAGGCAATGAAGCTTTTTTTGAAGCTTCCAGAAGATAATCAACTCCCTTGTCTTCAAGTCCGGCAAAAGTATAAGGACTTTTCCTATACTTATAAGTTCCTCCTCTAAGGATTGAAGCACCCAGCATTGAAACAGTTTCAGCTGTTTTTAATATCTGCTCTTG
>CAYFJE010000035.1:0-10127 GCA_964343345.1 uncultured bacterium | reverse complement strand
CCAACAAAAAAATCTAAATTTATTATTTTTTCTAATTCTTTTTCAGAATGATGAAAAGCATGAAAAACTCCTTTTATTCCCGGGTATTTTTTTATAATCGAAACAAGTTCATCAAAGCTGTTTCTTTCGTGCAAGATGATTGGAAGGTCATTTTCGATAGCCAATTTACATTGAAAGTTCAGTGATTGAATTTGGTCATCTTTGTTTATAGGGCATTTAAAAAAATCTAATCCAGTTTCTCCGATTGCTACAGCTTTATCTAAAGCATTGATTATTTTCGTTTTTTTTTCGATAGTTTCATTTGCATGATAAGGATGGGAGCCTGTGGCAAGGTAGATGTTTTTCATCTTTATTTTTACTATTCCTGGTTTTATCGCTGGGATTAGGATTTTTTTAATTGATTTCCTGTTTGCATTTTTGATGATTTTTTTTGTATTTTCTTCAAATTGCTTTCTGTCTGATTGGTTTTCAAGACCTAGTAAACGATGATGTGCATCGAAGATGGTGTCTAAATGACAATGTGTATCAAAAAGCATAATAAAATTTTATTCTTTTAGTATATATTTGATTCAAAAAAATGAAACAGGAAAATAATTATTGGCAAAAGGTTTTAAATGGGGACTTTCCTTCAAGACTGCAGATAGCTCTTTCTGAACCAATAGCTTCTGACCTTATTGTTTCAAAAAGTCATGAATTGGCAGCTGCACATAAAGAAATGCATGAAATCTTAATTGAACAAAGTTCTTTCATCTGGGATGAAGGTTGGGATCATGATTTAAGACCTGAGTCAAATATTGTTTCTTTAAAGTTAGAAATTCTTGAAAGATGGTTTTCCTATAAAGGTCTCAGTTTTGATTCTGGTTGGAGTTTGTTAAGTGTCGAAAAACCAAAAAAGTGTATTCGTCTTTTTGAATCAGAAAAAAATAATTTTGAACCTTTAGAAAAATCGATAACGAAATCGTATGACAAGGGCTCATTGTGGATGGATGTCCAAATAAAAAAAATAGAAAAATTGCCAAGCCTTTTGATGAGTTTGAAAAATCTTGAAATCAACATTCCGATAAGGGCAGTTTGTGATTTTGAATGGAGTCCAGTTCCAGTTTCTCTTCTTACTTGGCTTTTTGATGAAATTTTAATTAATAGTAAATGTACTGACGACATAAGGAAAGGTCCGAATTTACCTGGAATGAGAGAAGCAAAAATGCTTTCTCTTGCAGGAGAAAATGTTATTTTAGTAATGTCTATTCAAGATTCTGAAAGGGAGTGGGAGGACAAGTTGAATTCCTGGAGTAAGAGAAACAAGATAACTCTGTTGTTAAAATGAATTTTCTTGCCCTGGCTCTTATTCCATTTTCTCATCCTTTTTGGGCGTCTTTTCCCGCTCCTGTTAACCCAGAAGAATATGAAATTTCATCTGTAGCCTCATACGCAAGTATCGAAAATGGTATCTATATGGATGGTGAGGTTTTTTCTGTTTTTGATTCAATCTCTTTTGAACACGGGGGTTTCGATTTTTCTACAGATATATATTATCTTGGTGGAGGCTTCATGGATTCTTCAATTGATTCTTGGCATAATTTTTGGGGATTGCCTTTAGGAGATAGGCCAAGCATGCCAAAAAATGAAGTTTTAATGAGGTTTGAAGATAATGGTAGTGTTTTATGGGAGGTTAACCATTCTGGATTTGGTGTGAACCCTTTAAGGGTTTCGAAAAAGATAGGAGATGGTTTAGATTTTAAAGCTGTTGTTTTTTCAGGTTTTGGCCCCTTGGATCTTTATTCTGATCCCAGTTTTTCAATTTATAAAAAATACAAGCATGACAATTGGTTCGGGGAATATGGTTTAGGTTGGTTTGGAGGTCTTGACATTGCAGGCGTTAAAGGGACGGCTTTTTTTTCCTTTTCAGCTTTCAGACAAAAAAAGGTTCAGGAAACTATTTTTAATTTCGGAATTATGTCGTCTACAAATCTTTGGGAAGGTCCTACAAACGACACTTTAGAAGGTCAAATTACAGAAGCATACGTTTCAACTTCTTTCAAGATTAAAGATTATTTTTTCAGAATAGGTTTTTCGGAAGACTTGTCAGTAAACAGGTTAGCAGATTTTAATTTATTTATCGATTTCTTCCCTGTAGTTAAATAGGTTTTTTGTAATAAATAAATGACAAGGATAAAACTACAGCAACAATCACATCCCAGATTGGATCAACTTTTGGCCAACGATAATTCCAAAAGATGACAAGGGTTAGCCAAAAAAGCCATCTTTTATTTATCATTTTTTTATTTTGTTTAAAACTTTCGCTCTTTCAATCCTGATTTCACAGTTATTTCCGTAACCATTTTTTTCTGAAAGATATGCTGAAAAATAACCTTTAATATAGAAAGTACATTTTGCTTGATAACTGCTAATACAATCCTGACCTATCTTTTGTCCCTCTTTGCTTTTCATCGTTACTCTTGCATAAGTTTTTCCAGTTGGGTCTTTTCCTATCCATTCTTGATCTCCATTAGGAAGAAATGTTAGATCGAAAAAAAATAAAGGCATTTTGAACATTTTTCCTTTTTCGTAATCTGTAATTAAGTTTGGATTTGTTTTAATTCTTGTACATAGTTTCCCAACTGTTGTTTTTTCAGCAATACATGATGAAAGAAGGAATAAAGATAGGATTAAAGTTATTTTTTTCATTGCTTCATTAAAATAAATATTATGCTTTTTATCGATATTAAAAGTACTACAAAACCAATAAGTATAAATATTAAATATTTTCTGCTCAATTGAAAATCATTTTCAAATTTGTCATAAAATTTTCAGAAAAATTATGAAAAATAAAACTGTTAATAATATTTTCCAGCACTTCATTTATTCAAGCTCATCATCTTTCAATGCTTGGTAAGCATGTTGTTGAGCAAGGTCTTTTCCGCTTGGTCCATCTTTGCTCTCGACCCATCTTTTTTTAACTTCTTCTTGAATTTTTGGCAAGGTCGTATATTCCATTTGGTCTGGTGGAAGCCTGTGTGGTTCAAATGGTCCATGCATTCTCATATAGTCAGCAATATCATTTGCTTTTTGTCTTGCATTGTCAAATCCTGGGTCATTGAACATGTCTCTAGGTCCAACAAGCATTCCTTCTGCAATCTGAAATCCTGCACCGATAACTCTAGGTGGACCATCAAATCTACTTGGGTTTGATTCTTCAAAAGAACAAGGCATCATTGGCCCCGTGTGTGATCCTCTCATCCATCCAGGAACTAGATGTGGAAATGCAAACGGATTAGTAACTTCTCCAACTGCAGGTAATCCTGATTGGCATCTAACAATCATTGCAGGATCATCTTTTCCAATGTATTTTCCTGCCAGTAGTGAAAGTTTGTCAGTCGACATTGTCGCAGAAGGAATTTTGTCTCCTCTTCTTCTAATGTTTTTTATTACATATGTTTCAACAGCACCAATAAAGGCAAGAATTTTATAAGATTCTTCAGGAGCTTTTAATGTAATTATTTTATTATTTTTGACATCCATAATATCAAACTCAAATCCAGCATGCATGTTTTCATCAATTACTAATCCTGGAGTGTTAAACGGGTCAGCAAACATTTTATAAGCTGGGAAGTTCCATGCCCCTGGACTTGTTTTGTCAGCAAGGAATACGATGAAAGGCTCACTAGTTCTTTCTTCAAATTCCATTTCTGCACATCCAGGCCCCATTCCTTTTATGTTTCCAGAAAAGCCTTCAGATAAAAGATCTTGCCCAGCGCCATATAGTTTTAATTTTTTTGCAACTTTTGTTCCTTCTACAAAAGTATCCCAACCTATTTTGTGAATCTCTTCACAGTTTTCGCCTTTGTCATGGGTCATTATCAATGCCATATCATCACCAACCCACAAAACTCTAAAATCCTTTATTTTTCCTTTATCTTTATAGGATTGAAGCTCTTCCTCGGCTTTGATTATTAATTCTGGGTGAATTGCAGAATGTCCTACAAATCCTCCAATATCTGCTTTTATTACACTTAGGGTTGTTTTAGTCATGAATCCTCCAATTTTTTTTTATATTGTTTCTTATTCTATAATTTTTTTATAAAAAATTAAAAACAGACTTTCTTTATTTAATTTCTATCATTTTGATATACGATTGTAAGGTTTACTAAACGGAGGTAACGTTATGAAAAAATTCATAAAATTAGCATTTTCTTTAATTATCTTTTCGGTTGTTTTTTCTGCCTGTAGTGGTGGAGGGAATGAAGAAGTCGGTTCTCCTGCCTTTGTTACAGGGGCTTTGGAACCTGGACAGGTCGATGAATCTTACGAGATGGTATTGCAAGCTTCTGGAGGAAGCGGAGACTTGGATATCTCTCTTTACAATATTGATGATCTCCCCGCTGGTTTGGAATTCGATCCAAATACTGGGACTTTGTTTGGAATCCCTGTTATAGGCAGCACTGTTGAATTGCTTTTTAAAGTTACTGATGAAAGAGGTGAAACCGGGGAAACTCGTCTTGTTTTAAGAATTAACCAAGGACCAGAAGTAACTCTTGCTCCGTTTGCTTACATCCTTGACCCTGAAGGTAATAAAGTTCCTGTTGGAAGTGTTGATTCAAGGTGTACTGAGGAAAATTCTGATACTTGTAACTCCGTTACAAATCCAATTACAGGGATCGATCATTCCGTTTTAGATCTTTATGTTGAATTTCAAGAAACAGATGCTGAGGACAGTGTAATCGTTGAATGGGAACAGGTTAGCCCCAGTGCTTGTAGGGGTACAGTTACTACAAATGAAGGGCAGGTTCTTTTGCAGCCTTTTTATCCTTTGACTCCTGCAACAAACCTTCAAGATGAAGAGGGGCAGATTATGTCTAATCAGTATTTCAGCCATGCTGTTTGGCATGCTCCAAATCTAGATGATGATGATTGTGCCCAGACAGACATCCCCGTTACCTTAAGAGTTCGAATGTCAGATGATAAGGGCGGTTTCACTGAAGCAGATATAAATTTAACAGTTAATTATGTTGCTGAATTTAATAGTCCAGCTTCTGTTACATCTTTTGAATGGGAAGATGAAAAAGGTGTACCGAGAAATAGTGAAATAATCGAACCTGGATCAGGTGGCTTTAACTCTGAGGATATAAGTGATGATGGTACCGGAACTTCTAACGACAACAATTATGTTTGGTTAGCTGCTGAGTTCCAAAATGGAAACATTTCCGAAACAGAGAATATCAGTCTTGTAGCTTGGAGTGTTAATTTGATAGGCGAAGATTTGAATTTCGAAGGAGATGTTGAAATCGGAGCACCATCAAATGGAAAAGTAGGGGATACAAACGATCCTTCAAGTGGTCTTCTTTGTACAAATCAACCTGGTCAACAACCTGTTTTTTGTGGTCGTTTCAGACCTCTTTCAAACAGAGATATCGAAGGAACAAGTGATCAGTACGAAATTACTGTTACAGCACAAGATATTTATGGTGGTGTTGGTAGTACAAGTTGGCAGATAACTGTCTCAGACAGTGGTACTATAAGCGGAGGCGGAGGCGGAGGTCCTGCTTTCAAAAACTCAATTCCTGTAATAACCGGAAGTAATCCTCAAGCACAGATATCAATGGAGGTCAGCGAGACCACTGGTGCAAACAGGCAAGTTACTGTGACTGCAGATGATAACGATTCTGATATTATTAGGTATTGGTGGTCTATTGATATTTTAAATTCAAACGCTACACCAAATGGATGCGTTACAGACAGCAGCCTTACAAATTTATGGGGTTATGACAATTGGGCTTGGAGTCCAAATTCTGGATTCAATTCGTTAACCCAAGATATACTTGGAAATGATGCAATCCTTTCAAACAGCGTTGTAAGAAATCCTGATTTAAATATACAAAATTCGATTCTTAAGATATTAGATAATGTCAATTCATCTCCAGCGATATCTTCTGTTGGTTTTACATTCACTCCTGGAGAATGTGCTGGTGCTGTTGCTGAAACAGCATGTGTAAGAGTTGACAATATTACAGCTTTTGGAGGTGTTCAGCAAGGTATTTCTATTCCTATAAGAATCAGTGATGATGCTGGTACCGAATACACAGATACTCACATTATTTCGATTACAGCCGATCCCGATCCTCTTAATGCTCCTGCAGGGAATCTTGAAATAGCAGATACTTTAGAGGAGGATTATTCGGTCCTTAGTAATGCAAAAGTGAGCATAAGATGTGCACTTCCAATCAGTGTTGCTGTTGCAGATCAGATAGCAACTCAAGGTTTTCTTGACAATGGTTCTGGAAATCCTAGCAACACAATAATTGAAACGGATTCCAACCAAGACCTTTCGAGAGTTTGTGGAAGTAACAATGTTCTTGGAAACCCTTTGTGTGATTGGGGGCATTTTGTTATTGTTTTCCCAGATGGAACTGAAGATTGTTCATTCCAAAATCCTCCTTATGCTGAAAATCCATGGACAACTGATGGGTGTTACCAGAGAGCTCAAATTCAAGAGGTTGTTCAGAATCAAAATACACAAGAATGGACATTGACTTTAGATAGGTTCTTGCATCTTGATGCTAATGACCAATACCAAATTCTTGGATGCGATCTAGGAGGACTCTTTACTCCTAATGATTCCGTTGATGATTGTAATAAATCAGATGAGTCGATTGTTACGATTACTTACAGCTCTCCAAATGTTAATAATCCTCCTCAGATAACTTCTGGTCCATCTATTTCTGATGATCCAATATTTGAAGAATCAAGCTTAGACGCTTCCCAAACAACTGTTTCTGTTTCTGTGGAAGATGCTGATGGTCCAGGGAATTGTGCTCCATCTTGGACGGATCCGTGTGGAACGATGAAATATTACTGGACTGATTGGAAAGGTGGCAACAATAACGCGAACACAAGAGCTTATTTGTTACAAAATGGTTTAATTGGATCTAACACTGTTGTTGTCCAGGGCTCTTGTAATCGACATCAGCAATATAGACCAGTGAGGGTTAGTGACAGTGTAAACCCCGTTGGTTTTGAAACAACGATAGACAGCTGTATTGAATCTGGTAATTTTGGTAACCAAAATGCAACTATTACTTTAGCAGGAAATCTAGATGGAAATTATTTGACAAGCAATTTAGCAATTGTTGAACATATGCAATGGGGTTCTTATGGTCCTTCTGCAAGCATAGAAAGCAACAATGGAATCTGGACGAAAACAGGTGTTAGTGGTATTGTTTGGACCGCTCCTCCTGCTGATTTAAATGGTGTTGATATATGGACTGGGGAAACTGACTTCAGGATAAGAGTAGTTGCTGTTGATGGAACTTGTCGTTATCCTGGGATTCTTGATTTCCCCGAAGCTCAACTGTGTGATGATGCTAGTGCTTCAGTTGGAGTTGTAAACAATGTAGAGCCTTCTGCAGGTTTGACTTTCGAAATCCTTGATGACAATCCAACGAATTTGAGGGTAGATTTTGATGCTTCTTCAAGCTTTGATCTTGATTCGGGTCCGGAGGCTTTGAAATACATGTGGGATTTTGATTCTGATGGTACAAACGACCTTACAACTTTGAATTCGTCATATGTTCACACATATACAGATAATGCACCTTTCTACGATGCTGAACTAACTGTTACTGATGGTATTTCAAATGATTCTGAAACTGTAAGAATTCAGGTTAACCAGGCTCCAGAAATTCCTAAAATATGGATATACGGTGTTGATGAAAATCCTTCAAATTGTATAAATAATGGATGTGAACAAGGGCAATTCTCAAGTGTTCTAGAAAGTTTCACAACATTGAATCCAATTGGTACTGGGCCAACAGAATTTTTCAATCCTTCTACAGGAAAATTTATTGGTCTTGGTGTTGGTATATGCGATGATGACAACATCCAATCTCTTGAATGGGATCTTGATTATGATGGTGTTTCCTTCTTTGCAGATGTAATACAGAACAATTTTTCAAACATAGATGCTTCAGCTTTATCATTGAACGATGTTTCAAATTGTAATAATTCAGGGGAACAGAATTTCTATCAATGGGAACTTAATTCCACAAATGGAATAGATGGCTTAGGCTCTCAGATGAATTTCGCAAGCGATTACAGGATTGCTGTAAGGGTTGTTGACGAGGAAGGAGCAACAAGTAATTTGATGTGTTTGAATGTTTATAGTGGTGCTTGGGATTCAAAGCTTTGTAGAGAAGGGGATGCTCAGAATAATGAAGAGATCCCTTTGAGTGTTGGTGATGATGAGATGATCAGCGGTGATATTGACGATCTTGATGATTATCCTTTCTTGCCTTCTGAAGGTGTTGATAGTAGCCATTCTCAAGGTCAGCATAATATCAGGTTTGTTCAAACTGGATCTGATGTTGGAATCTTGCATTCAGTTTGGGTTTCTTCGTCTTTAGATGAATGTCTTGGTGGACAGACTCAAATCAGATATAGAAGAGGTGCTTACAATGGACTCGATCCTAATAACAGAAACGTGAACTGGGAGGAAGCTCAGAATATATCGCATGAGGAGCCTAGCAATGGTATCAAGTGCGGCAGCAATGCTGAATCTCCAAACTTGACAGTTGATCCTGCTGATGATAATCATTTGATTATTTTCTTTGGTGATGATGCTAATGGAGATTTGGATATCTACTGGGTAGAAAGTACTGATGGTGGTACCACCTGGTCTACAAGAAATTCGATGCCAGGTCTTGGCAATAGCGACTTAAGAGCTTCTGGACAAGGTGCTCAAACTCAGCCAGTTCTTTCAATAGAGCCAGCTGGCACTGGAAGTTCATTTGAGAATTTCTGGCATTTGACTTTTGTAGAGGCCTCAAGCGGTCGTGCAAAGATGTTCCACATGATGAGTGATGATAGTGGTTCAACTTGGGTTGATGGAAACAAGTATGACCAGAGGATAAACAATGCTCCTCAGGTTCATATAAGAGTTGCTTCTGGTTTTGATATTTCTGTTGGAATGGCTACAAATGAATCTGGTCCTGATTTGGAATGTTGGGTTAGCGATTATGAAGATGATGGTGGTTTTATGGCTCCTGTCAATTCTGTTTGTGAATGGGACGCAAACTATGACACGAATATTCAAAGAGTTGGTAATTTCAATCCTTCATTTGTTGAAGATGATAGTTGTGAAAATGATTCAGGATGGGGTAATTCTGGTTCTATTCTTTCAGGTTATTCATATACATCAACAGGATTAAAGAGGGTTGGTGCAAGATTTACTGATTCTGATGGAGCTGTTGGTTGTGGTGTAATTTGGGTTCCTGTCAACAATAACCAGGATCGACCTCCTGTTCCAGTTATGAGGCTTAGAAATGCCTCTAATGAAAACAGGGCAATAGGAGAGTTGAATGAAAACAACAGCTTGACTGTTGAGGCACAATGTGCATGGAAAGTTGGTGGTTTCGGAAATAACATAAGGGGAACTTACGATCCTGATGTAAGTAGTTTTACATGTGAGTTTGTTTCAGACTGGGATCCGGGAGATGCTTGGGTTAATCAAAATGTTCAGACTGTTAACTGTGACGGTTTGTTTTCAGGAGGTTCACAACCAAACCCTGATGTTAACTGTTCTGTGAATTTAAATTATTCAGACTGGCAGGGTTTTGATGCTGGTGATGCAAGGACAAGAGTTGGGATGAGGGCATGTAGTGGTGGTCCAAATTCAAGCGAGTGTTCTCCAATCATTTGGAGTTATCTCTATGTTGACGAGTATGAAAACAATGCTCCGGTTGTGTTGCTTAAGATTGAGGAAGATCAGAATGAAAATTGTTCATTAGCATCTGCAGGTGTTTTGAATCACGATCTCGCGACACCATCATTCAATGTCTGTTTTGATGCCACAGCGTCATTCGACAGGGAAGACGAATTTGTCAATTTTGCAAACGGATCACTTGATTGTGATTCAGATGGTATATCCTCTACAAACCCTATTGTCACTGATCCCGGAGATGGTACTGGAAAATGTACCTTCAGAGAGGTTGGTGATTATGCTGTCAAGTATTCTTTGACAGACAACAATGGTGAAGTTGGAGAAAGAGTCGTTTTGATATCCGTTGGTTATGGTGATGATCCAAGTTCAGATGGTTATCAGCATGACATAACTGCGGGTAATAGTGCTCCCCAAG
>CAYFJE010000034.1:0-10297 GCA_964343345.1 uncultured bacterium | reverse complement strand
CAAGGAAGACTACATACTTCTGCGGCAAGTGTCTATGTTTTACCTGAAGCAGATTCGGATGTGAACATTAATATTGATTTAAAAGATTTGACTATCGATACATATAGAGCCTCTGGTGCAGGCGGACAACATGTGAATAAAACTGATTCTGCAGTGAGAATAACACATGTTCCAACAGGGATTGTTGTTCAGTGCCAAGATGGCAGAAGCCAGCATCAAAATAAAGATACTTGTTTAAATATGTTAAAAACAAAACTTTATCAACTTGAAATAGACAAACAGGAGCAAGAGGGTGCAAAGAAAAGAAAGTCAGCTGTAGGGAAGGGGGATAGGTCTGAAAAAATAAGAACTTACAACTATCCACAAAACAGAGTTACAGATCATCGTGTCTCTGTAACCAACCACCAACTTAGCTCTTTAATGATGGGGGAGGTTCCAGACTTTTTTAAAAAAGTGAATCTTGCTTTGAGAAAGTTAGAACTGGAAGATATTTAAATTGTCAGCTAGGGAAAGCATCAATGAAGCCATCAAAACAACAAGGGATGAGTTTTTAAAAAAGGGCATTGACTCTCCATGGCTAGATGCTGAATTGCTGCTTGCAGACATTTTAGGTTTCAAGAGGGAGGAGATTTTAACAAGAGGGCATGAGGCTTTCCCTGCTGGATATAAAAAAAAATGGGAAGATGTTGTTGCAAGGAGATTAAAGAGAGAGCCTGTAGACAGAATTCTTGGAAGAAAGCGTTTTAGGAAGTTGGATTTTCAACTTTCTCCAAATGTCTTTTCCCCCAGGGATGAAACAGAAGAGGTTTTAAGCAGGGCCCTTGAGAGAATCCCAGAAAATGGATCTTTTTTAGATCTCTGTTGTGGTACTGGATGTATAGGCATCAGTATAGCCAATGAAAGAAAGTGTGAAGGCACTCTTGTTGATGTTGACGATAATGTCGTCAAACATTGCAAGAATGAGATTGACAGATTGATTCCCGGTTCAAAATTGAAAGTGATAAAAAGCAATCTCTTTGAAAATATTGAGGGAAAGTTTGATTTGATTGTTTCAAATCCACCATACATATCAACAACAGAAAGAAAAAATCTTTTGCCTGAGGTTGTTGATTTTGATCCTGAAAAAGCTTTATTTTGTGGGAAAGATGGTTTGTCCTTTTGTAAAGAAATTATCAAGGAAGCACCTAAATACCTTCATGAAAAAGGATGGTTGATTTTAGAGTTCGGCTTTTTCCAAAGAGAGGATCCAGCTGCTCTTTTTTCTTCAGGATGGGTGAATGTTAAAAAACGTAAACCATGGGGAGCTCCAAGGTCAGAAAAAGAATTTTATTTGGAAGCACAATGGAATCCGTCATGACTGTAATCCACCCTCCTCGACAACCATTATTTGAAGCTGCCAGGATGTTGAGTTGGGGAGTGATTTTGCTTGAAACTGAAACCGTTTTCGGGATTGCTTCTACACCAAAACATATTGACAGAATTTTTAAAATAAAGTCAAGAGATTACAGCAAGGTTTTGTCTTGGGTTTTTCCTCCAAAATCTGATTTTGTGTCTAGTCGGTACAAGGCTTACAAGAATGAAACTTTCGACTCTTGTTGGGATTGTTCTAAAGACCATAAAGATTTTTTCGATTACCTTCTTGAGGTTCAGGTGCCGATCACGGCTGTTTTTCCAGGAGAACCAAAATTGAAAACATGCCATCCCCCAGCTTCATCAAAAATGGGCATTGGGGTAAGGTTCGGAAATTTTGGATTGAATCAACTTGCTCATGTTGCAGGGCCTTATCTTTTGACGAGTGCTAACAAATCTGGTCAGAAACCACCCAAGATGATTGAAGAGGTTGATGAAGAGATACTTTCAAAAGTGGTTGGTTTTTACAATCTTGACGATGTGATTATCGATAATGATCATCATGTTTATGATGATGGGGATGGTGATTATTTCCTGCAGGAACTAGAGAAATATCACAAGGTTCTTTCGGGTTCCCCTTCGCCTGTAATCGCTCTTTCCAAGAGTACAATCAAAACACTAAGAGGAGAGATTTCAAAGTCTTTTAAAGAAGAAGTGAAGAAAGTTTTTCCTAAGTTTAAATTCGAATGAAAGAGTTCTTCCAAAAATACACAGCATGGTTTGTAGGGTTAGGTTTCCCAGGGTTGTTTTTATGGGCATTCTTTGAAGCGATATTTTTCCCCCTTCCCCCTGATATAGGTTTGATACTTTTCGTGAAAGAGAATCCAGAAATCTGGATCAACCTTGCAGCAATTACAACCTTAGGAAGTGCTTCAGGAGCAATTGTGGGGTGGTTCTTGGGTTCTGTTTTCAAATCAAAATTAGAAAAAAAATTTAAGGGCAATAAAAAATACGAAACAATAAAAAGAAATTTATTACTTTATGGCGGAGAGGCTATTGTTTTTGCAGGATTTACACCTTTGCCATATAAGCTTTTTGCAATCACTTCAGGAATGATTGGGCTACCATTAAAAACACTTGTCGGGGCATCTATTATCGGTAGAGGGGCAAGGTTTTTGTTGGTTGGTTATGTAACAGCAAAATTCAAGGAAGGGGTTTCTGATTTTTGGTACAGTCCAGCTGGCTTAGCTTGGATTTTTGCAATCCTTCTTTTATTGTTTGTAATTGCACGTCGCAAGGTAGGGAAAAAAACAAATTAAGGGTAGACAATTTAATCAATTTTTGTTATATTTGCCTTTATTTAAATTAGGAGAATTAATGATATGGAAGACACTTTTTTGATAATAAAGCCAACAGCTTTCAAATCCGGTTTTTCAGAAGATATTTTGAAAATGATTCATGAGAATGGATTTGAAATTGTAAAAAAAACAGCAACTCTAATTCCTGAAGAAATAGCAAAAAAACACTATGAGGAACATTCAAAAAAACCTTTTTTCCCAGGTTTGATAAAATTCATTACAGGAGGGGAGGTTATGCTTGTTCACCTAAGAAAAGAAAATGCAATTTCTGATTTAAGAGAATTGATGGGTAATACGAATCCGGAACAAGCAGAAGATGGAACAATAAGAAAAATTTTTGGTTCATCAATGACTGCAAATGCAGTACATGGATCTGATTCGAAAATTTCAGCAAAAAGAGAACTTGAAATTTTTTCGCCATTGATGTGATATTTGCTTAAAAAAAGTATGTTTTTTTAACAAAAAGACTTGAAAAATTAAATTTAAGAGCATATACTTCCAAATACCCAATAGCTCTCCTCGCCCTCGGCGGAGACGATAGATAAAACGACGACCTTAGGGGTTTTTTATGCAGTTTTCCTTATCGGAGTGTTTGGGTAATTTTTTATGGCAAAAATTTATAAAATCGGGAACAAGGATTTCATCCTCGACGAAGAAAAAGCAAAGAAGGTTTATTCTGCGAAAAAAGTTATAAATGGTCATGAAACGATGACTTTCAATCTTTTGCCTCTCAAATATACATGGGCTTATGAGATTTATAGAAACATGAAGGCAAATCACTGGGAGCCTGAAGATATCTCAATGCAGAAAGATATCGAGCAATGGAAATCTCAAGATTTTTTAAGTGATGTTGAAAGATGGATAATCATGATGGGGATAGGTTATTTTTCCGCTGCTGAAGGCATTGTCGGCGATAACATCTTGCATGTTGTTAGGGAGAATGTGACTGCGCCTGAACTTAAATTGATATTGGGACGGCATACTCATGAAGAGAACATACATGCTGACAGTTTGCTTTATATGATTAGTTCTCTCGGCATCAATCCACATGAATGTGAAGCAATGTTCGAGCAAGTTGGCACAATTAAAAGAAAAAATTCTTTCGTTACGAATGTTTCAAAAGAACTAAGAAGGGATTTGGATCTTACAAAAACAGAGAACAAGCAGCTTTTTGCAAAAAATCTTTTTGTTTTTGGGCAGTGTATGGAAGGGACTCAGTTTTACGGATTGTTTGGGATGATTTTAAGTTTGTACAGACAGAATAAATTCCCTGGGATAGGGCAAATGTTTAGATATACACTTAGGGACGAGTCAAATCATATTGAGCTTTTGCGAAATTTATTTATGGACCTTGTCGGCGAGAATCCTGACATTTGGACTGCGGAGTTTAAAGAAGAACTCAGGACTCTGATGAAAGAGGCAATCAGTTTAGAGAAAGATTTTATTGACGACTGTCTTCCTGTTAGTTCAATAGGGTTAAGTCCCGATGAGTTCAAGCAGTACATTGACTATATAGCAGATCGTCGATTAAAAGGTTGTGGTTTGGATGAGTTGAATCCAGGAGTAAAAAACCCTTTGCCATGGTTAGCGGAATTGATGGACATAAAAAAGGAGCAGAATTTTTTTGAAGGGAGGGTAACAGAGTATCAAAAAGCATCTTCACTAGAAGCCGTTGATGATGACGAATTGTAATTTTTTGGAGAACTATTATGAGTAAAAACATATTTGAAGAAGATCAATATTTAGAGAAAATGATTTCAATGGGGAAAGAAGAAAAACCTAGTTTTGATTGGTCTGAATTATTCGAAGAAGAATCTTCAAAAGTCCCTTATGTCGTTGTTTTAAAGGATGGAAAAGAGGAGGTCTTTAATCTTGGAGAAGTTGCTAGAACAATTGGAGATGCTTTAACTGATTTACTTTTATCAAAGAAAGAAGAAGACATCTTTAATGACCACAACAAAGCTTTCGTTTCAAGTGTCGTAAAGCTTGTATCTGAAGAACTGGCCAATAAAATGAAAAATGAAAAATCAGTGAAACTTACAAAAAGAGAAGTTTCTCTGCTTGTCGAAAAGGTTCTAATCGAAAGAGATGCTCACGATGTTGCAAAAAGCCTTGTGTTCAAGAGGTCCTTAAATAGCTCTAGTCGCGTAAATGATTTTTCAGGAAAAATGAAACTCATAAGAAGAAATGGACAGGTTGTTCCATGGAATGAGAGGAAGATTGAAAGTGCTGTCAGAAAAGCATTTCTTTCCATTCAGATGGACTCCAGTCCTGCTGTTGAGATTTCAAAATCTGTTACCAAGATGGTATTGGAGAGAGCTCAGGAATTTATTCAAATAGAAAATGTTCAAGATTATGTACAACAAGAATTAATGCGACAAGGTTATTACAAGGTTGCAGAAGCTTACATCCTTTATAGAGCTGAAAGAAGATTTGCACGAATGACTCCTGATCAACCGAAAGAAGAGCAATCTTCTCTAATTTCAATAAAAAGAGATGATGGGTCTACTTTCTTTTGGGATGGTGAAGACCTAAGGCAAAGAATCAAGTTTTCCTTAATTGGTTTGAATCTAATTATGAATGAAAACCAACTTGAGGATGAGTTAAGAAGGTCTATTTTTTCTGAGATGACTATGGAAGATTTGAAAAAAACGATAATCCTCAATTCAAAAGCTCTCATTGAAAAAGATTCTGGATTCAACAAGTTTGCTGGACGGATTCTTTTGACTTATATATATGAAGAAGTCTTGGGTTGGGATATTGTCAAAGATGGAATAGGGCAATTGAAAAAATTTCATGAAATAGCATTTAAAAGAAATTTAAAAAGAGCAATTGAAATAGAGAGGGTAAATCCAAAATTAATGGATTACGATTTGACAAAATTAGCATCTTTTATTGACCCTTCTTCTGATTTAGGTTTCGATTATTTAGGGATTCAAACTTTATATGATCGGTATCTAATAGTTGATAAAACAGGATCTGTTGACAAGAGGCTTGAGTGCCCTCAGCTTTTCTGGATGAGAGTTTCTATGGGTTTGTTTTTAGAAGATAAAAACAGAGAGAAAAATGCTATTCAGCTTTATAAAATGTACAAAAGTCGTAGATTCTGTTCCTCGACACCAACATTGTTTAATTCAGGAACTTTGCACTCGCAACTTTCTTCATGCTATCTTTACAAAGTTGATGATGACTTGAAGTCAATCATGCAAAGAGGTATTGCTGAAAATGCATATTTGTCAAAATGGGCTGGAGGCCTTGGTGGAAGTTGGACTGCTGTAAGAGGAATGGGTTCTTATATAAAGGGTACAAACGGAGAAAGCCAAGGTGTTATTCCATTTTTAAAACTTCACAATGATCAACTTGTTGCTGTCAACCAAGGAGGGAAAAGGAAGGGTTCTGGATGTGCTTATCTGGAAACTTGGCATAGCGATATCTATGATTTTTTGGATTTGAGAAAAAACACTGGTGACGAAAGGCGAAGAACTCATGATTTAAATACAGCAAATTGGATTCCAGATTTGTTTATGAAGAGGATGGAGAATAGGGAGGATTGGACTTTATTCCATAGTAGCGAAGTCCCAGATCTTCACGATCTTTACGGACAGGATTTTGAAAACAAGTATGTTGAATACGAAAAAGTTGCAGAAGAGGAGAAAATCTATAGTCAAAAAGTTCCCGCAATTGATTTATGGAAAAAAATGTTGACAATGTTATTCGAAACAGGACATCCTTGGATTACATTCAAGGATGCTTGTAATTTGAGAAATCCGCAAGATCATGTTGGTGTGATTCACAGTTCAAATTTATGTACTGAAATTACTTTGAATACAGGTTTTGATGAGACAGCAGTTTGTAATCTTGGCTCAGTTGTTTTAGATAATCATATAGATTTAAACGGGGAGCTTGATTTGAAGAAACTGAAAGAAACTGTAACAATAGCAATTAGAGCTCTTGATAATGTTATTGATATTAATTTCTACCCTACAGATCCAGCTTCAAAGTCAAACAATAGACATCGTCCTATTGGACTAGGTGTTATGGGTTTGCAGAACTCTCTTTACATGAAAGATGTTGCATTTGGTTCAGAAGAAGCGATAAATTTCAATGATGAATTCATGGAGGCGATTGCATATTATGCATATGAGGCATCTAGTGATTTAGCAAAAGAGAGAGGTTCTTATTCCAGCTTTAAAGGGTCTAAATGGGATAGAGGGATCCTCCCTTCAGACAGTCTGGAAATTCTAGAAAAAGAAAGGAATTTAAAGATAAATGTTCCGAGAGGGGGAAAAATGAAATGGGATATTTTGAGAAAAAAGATTCAAAAACAAGGGATGAGAAACAGCAATGTTTTGGCAATTGCTCCTACTGCCACAATTTCAAATATCATGGGAAGTTCTCCATGTATAGAACCTACATATAAGAATCTTTTTGTTAAAAGCAATCTTTCAGGAGAGTTCATTAGTTTAAACCAGTTTCTTGTCGATGATTTGAAAAAATCTAAACTTTGGGATCAAGAAATGTTAGACCAGTTGAAATATTTCGATGGAGAGTTGGATGATATTCCCGAAATTCCTCAAGATATAAAAAACAAATACAAAACTGCTTTTTCAATCAATCATGAATACTTGATTGATGCAGCTGCAAGAAGGCAAAAGTGGATAGATCAATCTCAGTCAGTAAATCTTTTTTTGGCAGAGCCAAAGTTAACAACCCTTTCGCATATGTATAGACGAGCATGGCATAGTGGTTTAAAAACTACATATTATCTAAGAACACTTGCGGCTTCAAATATTGAAAAAGCTACTATTGATGTGAAAAAAGAAGTTAGGGGTGTCGTTTCGGAGGAGGGCAAGACCCCATCGTCACAAAGTGAATGCAGCATTGATGCTTGGATGAATGGCGAAGAATGTGAGTCTTGTCAGTAGTTTTTTATGTCGGTAAAATCAGATTCGTGGATTAAGAAAATGGCTCTTGAACATGGAATGATTTCCCCTTTTTCTTCTAATCAAGTAAGAGAGGAAAAAGGTAATAAGGTAGTATCCTACGGACTTTCTTCATATGGCTATGACATAAGAGTAGCTGATGAATTTAAGATCTTTACAAACATACATTCAAAAGAAATTGACCCAAAAGAAATTAAAAAGGATTGTTTTGTTGAGGTGAAGTCAGACAACATACTGGTTCCACCAAACTCTTTCGCTCTTGCTAGAACTATTGAATATTTTAAAATTCCTAGAAATGTTATAACTCTATGTGTTGGAAAATCAACTTATGCAAGATGCGGAATAATAGTCAATGTTACTCCTTTTGAACCCGAATGGGAAGGTTATGTGACTTTGGAAATAAGCAATACAACACCAATGCCAGCAAGGATTTATGCTAATCAAGGAATTGCACAGGTATTGTTTTTTGAAAGTGATCAAGAATGCGAAGTTTCTTATAAAGATAGAAGTGGGAAGTATCAATCCCAAACAGGGATAACACTTCCTTCTGTTTGATTTTTTTGTTACTACAATTAGATTACCTTTGGAGGATAAAAAATGATAAATAAAGTCATATTGATAGGCAATGTCGGAACAGAACCTGAAGTAAGAACTTTCGATAGTGGTAGGAAAAAAGCAAGTTTTGCTTTAGCTACTTCTAAAAAATGGACTTCTAAAGAAGGAGAAGATAGAGAGGAGACCCAGTGGCACAATATTGAATGCTGGGGGCGAGATGCGGAGTTTGTAGGAGAGTTTGTTTCAAAAGGAGCAAAACTTTATATCGAGGGAAAAATTGAATATAGAACATTTGAAAAAGATGATGGACAGAAAAGTTATTTTACTTCAATTAATGCTGGCTGGCCAGAGGGGACTATAAGAATTTTAGACAAGAAAAGAGAAAGTGGCCGAAGCTCTGAATCAGACGAAATAGACATCAGCAAAGATATAGAAGAGGTTGATTTTGGTGACTTGCCATCTCCTGACTAAATGACTGATTTGATAGAAAAAATTGGGAAAAAACTTGAATCTAAAAATTTTACGATTTCAACAGCCGAATCTTTAACAGCTGGTTTGTTGAGTTCATCTTTTTGTAAAGTTTCAGGATCTTCAAGATGGTTTGTTGGGGGAGTTGTTTGCTACAGTAACAAAATCAAAGAAATGCTTGGAGTCGATCCTGACTTCATGCAAAGGCACGGTGTCGTGAATTGCAAAACAGCATATGTCTTAGCAGAAAATATTTCTAAAAAATTCAATACAGATATAGGAGTATCTTTGACTGGTGTTGCTGGACCTTCAAGTGACGAACAAGGCAACCCTATCGGAACGGTTCACATTGGTTTTTTTTCACAAGAAGATTCAGAATGTCAAAAGTTTTTAATAAAAGGTGATAGAAACGAAATAAGGGAAAAGGCAGTGGGTGAAGCAATAAAAATAATTTTTGAAAAATTGACAAAATAAGGAGACAGATATGGCAAAAAAAAATAATAGCAAAAAAAAGAAAACAAGTGAATTGGAGAGGGTTGTTGGGCAGATAGAAACCAAGTATGGTTCAGGGTCTTTGATGAGGTTAGGGGCCAAGCCCGCTGTAGACATTCCAGCAGTCTCGACAGGGTCTCTCCAACTCGACTACATTCTTGGAATTGGCGGAGTTCCTTGTGGGAGAATAGTAGAGATTTTTGGACCTGAAGCTGGCGGGAAAACAACATTAGCATTAGAGATAGTTGCGTCTGGACAAAAATTAGGCAAAGAAATTGTTTATATAGATGCTGAAAATGCTTTAGATCCAAAATATGCCAAAGCTATAGGTGTTGATGTTGATAATATGTTTATCAGCCAACCAGAAACAATGGAACAGTCTTTAGAGATAGCTGACGAGGTTATTAGATCTGGAGAGGTTGGAGTTGTTGTTATTGACAGCGTAGCCGCCATGGTTCCAAAAGCCGAGCTTGATGGAAATATCGGCGATAAACATGTTGGTCTCCAAGCAAGACTGATGTCACAAGCTTTAAGAAGAATAGCTGGAGCTGCTGCAAAAAATGACACAGTTGTCATTTTCATCAATCAGATTAGAGAGAAGATTGGTGTTATGTTTGGAAATCCAGAAACAACACCTGGTGGTAGAGCTTTGAAATTTTTCTCCTCTGTAAGGATAGACATAAGAAAAGCAAAATCAATTCTTGAAGGAGAGGATATTATTGGTTCAAGTCATAGAGCCAGGGTTGTAAAAAATAAAGTTGCCCCACCATTTAGAAATGCAGAATTTCCTCTTCGTTACGGACATGGAATTTGGAGCGAAGCTGAACTTATACAGCTTGGGATTCATTATAAATTTATTCAAAAATCAGGATCTTGGTTCAATGCAAAAGACGGGAGTGTGACTTTGGGGCAGGGGATGAGGAAAGCATCAAACTATCTCTTGGAAGATACAGAACTTAGAAAAGAAATCGAAGATTTTGTCAAGGAAAAACTCGGGATGGGATAAAGGTGAATTTTTTATTTTTTTATTTTTTCTCAGTTGAGACGGTCCCAACTTCACTAATGGTATTTATCCTTTTGGCTTTAGGTGTTTTCATTGCTCTTTTTGTTTTTTCTTTGAGAATATCTAGT
>CAYFJE010000033.1:0-10368 GCA_964343345.1 uncultured bacterium | reverse complement strand
TGGTAAAAATCTTAATTTGTTGTTTTTATTTGTTTATTTCTTCTTGTTTTTTTTGCCTTTCTTAACAGCATTTTCCCATCGTAAAAAAATGGCTTGTATTGAGTTTTCTACATACGAAGCACTTATGTCTTCTATTTGTGCAAAATATCCATTTTCAACCACGGTTTGTGCTATTCCGGATCCCATTTGTCCAGCTCCTATTATTAAGATTTTTTCTTTTTTATCCATTTGCTCTCTTCCATTTTTTTACAAAAAAAATGATAAACGATATTTCTGCTTTTTGTCTTTGAATAGTGTTGGTTAGGTTTTCTTTTTTTTTGCTTTTTTAAAAAAAAATTGCTTGTTTTTTTTCGTGTTTAAAATGGTTCTTCATGCAGTTTTCAAAAGACAAAAGCCTAAAGGAAAAAATTATCGAGAAAATTGCGAAAGAAGGAAACTTTCTTTCATTAAAAACCTTGTTGAACACATCAAAAATAGATTTTGATGAAGATGGTTCTGTTGTTCTTCTTCCCTCTGGGAGTTATAATTTCAAAGTTGCTGAAAAAAACTTTCGGCTGTTGTCTAGAATTGTTATTGGTTTCAAGTACAAGAGCTTTAAGATACTTGAACCGAAGCCGGTTTTAAATATTCCAAGAAATGTTCCTGTCACAACAAAACCCGTTAAAAAAAAGGAACCGAAGATTTTTGAAACCTTTCACCCTTACCATGGTGTAAAAAATGCATTCCGTGCCATCGATTCTCTCGTTGCTGAAAATGGCGGAAACAGTCTTTTTCCGATACTCCTTTATGGTCCTCCTGGGGTTGGCAAAACGCATTTGTTAAACTTTGCATCTTTTGGCTTTGATGAAGAGGTTGTTGGATCTGATCAGTTCACAGAAAGGCTGGTGGGTTCTGTTGAAAAACAAAACCTTAACGGTTTTAAGTCTTCTTTTTTTAGAAAGTCTTCTTTGTTGGTTGATGACATACAGAAGTTTGTAGGCAGAAAAAGAACCCTTCAGGTCTTCTTTGATGTTTTTGATTCTTTTTTGGTTAGATCTAGACCTATTGTTGTTGTTTCTGACAGACACCCAAGAACAATAGAGCATTTTAGCCCTCGCCTTATAAGTCGTTTGACTTCTGGCCTTGTTATAAAAATGTCTCCGCCTGAAGAGGATGAAAGAAAAATGCTTTTGGAAAAATTCATCCTTAAAAAAACACAAAAAAGAATCCCGGCAGGGTTGTTTAAAAACTTACCGCCGGATGTTAGGGGCTTGAAGGGGATTGCCGGTCGTTTTTTGTGGTCTGAATCTATTGGAAACCCTGAAGAATACTCTGTTTCGTTTGCTCTTTCTCAAGACACGTCTCTTCCAGGATCTTCCATTCTTGATGATGTGTGTAGGGTTTTTAATGTTACAAAATCATCATTACTTTCCGGTTCCAGACAAAGGGAAATTGTTTTAGCTCGACAAGCTGCTGTATTGCTTCTATGCTGTCGGCCGAATGGTTGCAAGGCATCATCCTCAAGAACACTTAATATTAAAAAATCTGCAATTACCTATTCGTTAAGAAAGAGTAAAAAAACACTTAAAGAAAATGAGGTGTTCAAAAACTCGGTTAACTCAATTGCTGTTAATCATGGTTTTTCTTTAGACAGTTTAACTTCGGAAAAAACTCTCCCAGATGGCGGAAACTTAACTCTTTTTTAACTATAGTAGTGGTATTAGTGTAAATATTAAATAATAGAATATTAAAATACAGACATATGGCTATAAAAATATCCTCTAAACTCGTCCATGAAAGTATCTCCACCGTGGCTTCTTGTGCAGGAGATGGGCTCCTGGGTTTGAGAGGTGTTTCTCACATAGGCCTTAAATACGAAGGAAAAAAACTTTTTCTTGAAACTTTCAACACTGTATCGGGATGCTCTTTGGCAATAGAGGATAAGAACATATCAGAAAAAACGAATACAACTTTTTATCCGATTGCAGAGATGAGAGAGCTCTTCAGAAGAATGGAAGGAACCATTTTGATGGATATAGACGAGGATGGATCTTTGCACCTTAAAGGGTCAGGTTCAAGATACACTTTAAAATCAATAGTTCCTCAAACTCATACAACCTTCCCTTTTGAAGAAAAATCTTCAGATGAGGTTTTTGAGATGAAAAACGAAGAGTTCGTAAACTTGTTAGAAAAAGTTTTAATAGTTGCAAGACATGGAGGAAGTCAAGGTTATTCAAGTGGAACACTCCTCGATTTTAGAGGACATGAGTTAAGGATTGTCAACACGGATGGCTTCAGGATGGCTATTTCCAGAAAGGAAGATCACAGCGGAATTGAAAGAAAAATACAAGTAGATACCGATGCGCTGAAAAACATCTTGAAAAGCCTTTCAGGCAAAACAGGCACTCTTGAAGGCAAAATAAGAGATGACCACATCATGTTTGTACATGAAGGTGTGAAACTTTTCGCAACAACACTTACTCCAACTTATCCTGATTATGAAAAGATATTGGAAAGAGAGCATACAAAAAAGATCATTCTTGACAAAAGCGAACTGACAAAAGCTCTGGAAAGACTTCAGCAGTTTGGAAAATATCAGGAACTGAACAATGCAGCTTTAATCAAGATTGAAAATGGAGAAGTTCTCATCACAACAGACGAAACCCCAAGAGGTCAAGGAGAAGAGGTTTTGTTTTTTGAAGAAGGTGAAGGGGTTGTTTTTTTAGTTTGTTTGAATAGTGCTTTTATGTTGGATTTTTTAAAAACCGTTAAAGGTAACAAGATACAGATAAACTTTGAAGATCCACACTCCTCTTGCCTTTTCTGTGATCCAAAAGACGAAGGCTACAAATATTTTTTAATGACCCTTAAACACCCAAAAATAGAGGCCACTTAAAATTTCCATCAAAAAAATACATCCTGAAAAAGTGGTCGACAAAATATTAAAAAAAATTAACCCAGAAATAAAAACAACTTTAGAGATTAAAAATTTCTGGAAAAAAAACATTGAACCAAAATACAAAAAAACAAAAGTTGTAAGTTTAAAAAACGGAATTTTATTTCTAGACACAAGAGAGTCGCATCCAATAATAAAAAAGAAAACGGAAAAAAACAAAAAAGCGATAATAAGCAAAATAATACAAACCTTAAAGATAAAAACCACCATAAAAGAGATAAAAAACATTTGAAATGAAGCAAAAAGATAATTATTTTTACGGCAGGTGGGGTCGGGAAATGACGGCAGGCTCCGCAATCAACCAGCTAAAAAAAACAATAGACCCAAAGGAAGACTATCTTGTTGTTGAAGACGGAGCAAGATTCATGGGTGTCCAACTGAAGGAAGAAATTGCAAACAGTCTGTTGTCGTGGGGTTTCAATGTGAAGACGTCAAAAAAACCGATGTTGACACCGCTTGCTGTTCTTGAAGGAAGAAAAAGAGGATTAGGGATCGTTGTAGTCACTGCAGGCTCTTCCCCCGACATGATTACAGGATTTAAGGTTTTCAATAAAGAAGGGGAACCTTTGACGGGGGCTAAGCAAACGCTTGGGGTTTCAGAAAAAAAAGGAAAACTAACAAACATTACAGAATCCCAAACAGAAGATCTTTTCTCAAAAAGGAAAAGACAGAAACCAAAAAAGATAATAATCGGAACAACAAACTCAACACTAAAAACAATTTCAAAAAAACTGTTTGACATGCATACGGCCATTTTTGTCGGGATGGACAAAAAACAACCATACAAAACAAGGGTTGAATTGGTGAGAGAGGCTGTTCTTCGAGAAAACTCTGATGCCGGTTTTGCAATGGACGACAGCGGAGAAAGGTTTTTTTTGATAGACGACAGCGGGGCTGTTTGGCCAGGAGAGTGGGTGCAGGTGATGATTTATCAATCTGAACTCAGCAAAAGAAAAGGACCGATTGTTTGCGCTGTAAACACCAGCAATGTTTTTTCAAGTTTCGCAAAAGAAAACGGAAGAAAAGCCCTTTTCACCACAACAAAAGAAAAAGACCTTTTGAATGCTTTAAAAAAAACAAACGGAATCATTGCTGTGAAAAGAGGAAACATAACAATACCCTTTATTTATAACAGTGTTCCAGATTCTCTTTACTGTATTGTTTCATTCTTGAACCAACTTCAAAAAAACTCCCAACCACTTTCACAAATCAGAAACGAACTTGATACAAAATATGGGCAAAGAACAAAAAGAACACTAACACTTCAGTTAGAAAAATCAGAACACAGCAGACTCAAAAACTTCTTCAGAGAAGAGCCCGTAATGAATCTTGCTGGTTCGCCCCTTGTGGGTGTAAGGGACCTTCAGGGCATCAGGACAGATTACGAAAATGGATCTTGGTTTTGGGCAAACACCGAAGAGGAAAACCAGATCGAAATAACAATGGAGGCAGATACGAAAATAGCACTTCAAGAAATGGAACAAGACCTTTTGGAGCAAGTGAAAAAATAAGAAAAACAGAATAAAAACATTAGAATAAAAATCGTGACAAAAAACAACTATACTTCCGACCAAATAACAGTTCTAGAAGGTCTTGAAGCGGTTAGAAAAAGACCCGCTATGTATATTGGAGACACGGCAGAGTCCGGACTCCATCACCTCGTTTGGGAGGTTGTAGACAACTCAATCGACGAGGCCATGGCAGGAGAGTGTGATGAGATATCAGTCACCCTTCTAGAAGATGGATCCTGCCAGGTTCGTGATAACGGCAGAGGAATACCCGTCGACATGCACAAAGGCAAAAAAGTTCCAGCGATAGAGCTTGTTCTGGGAACGTTACATGCAGGCGGCAAGTTCGACGACAAAACCTACAAGGTTTCAGGAGGGCTCCACGGCGTTGGTGTTTCTTGTGTAAATGCACTTGCAGAAAGACTACAAGCAAATGTTTATCGAGATGGCAAAGAATACGAAATACACTATTCAAGAGGTTTGTTAACACAACCTTTAAAAACAGTTGGAAAAACCAAACAAAGAGGAACCCTTATAACCTTCTTTCCTGACGACAAGGTTTTCAAAGAGGGGATTATTTTCAACACAAAAACACTTAGAAGACGTTTAAAAGAGCTAGCATACCTCAACCCAGGACTAAAAATAAAACTCGAAGATCAAAGGGACGTAGAGGTTTTCAAGGAAGAATTTCTTTTTAAGGGAGGTATTCGCGAATACATTGACGACCTAACAGAAAACGACACCACGCTTCTCATGCAGCCATTTTTTTGCACTAATGAGGTAAAAGTAAAAAACGGACCTACTGTCCATGTTGAGCTTGCACTTCAGTTCCTGACACAAAAAAGAGGAGAGACTCTTTCTTTTGTAAACAACATTCGAACACAGGGCGGAGGGACACATGTTACGGGATTAAACACAGGTGTCACAAGAACACTCATGAGATACATGAAGGACTACAAACTAGAAGACAAGGATGTTTCTGTTGATGGAGAGTCAATAAGGTATGGGATGCAGGCCATTGTAACCGTTAGGCTTCACGAACCACAATTTGAGGGACAGACAAAGGGAAAACTTGGGAGCACTGTTGCAAAAGGA
The DNA here is from genome assembly GCA_964343345.1 of uncultured bacterium. Classification (GTDB taxonomy): domain Bacteria; phylum UBP7; class UBA6624; order UBA6624; family UBA6624; genus UBA6624. The sequence continues at coordinate 4,830 of CAYFJE010000033.1, read as the reverse complement.
GCGGTTCACTCTACAGTTTCCGGAGCTTTTTACAGATGGCTTGAACAAAACCCACAAGAGTCAAGAAAGATCGTTTTGTTGGCTCTGACGATAGCAAAGGCTAGCCAAAGAGCAAAAAAAGCTTTTGACCTTGAAAGAAGCAAGGAAAACCTTGCAAGCGGAATCCTCCCCGGAAAACTCACAGACTGCATCTCTAAAGACAGGACGAGAACAGAGTTGTTTATCGTGGAGGGAGATTCTGCTGGAGGAAACTCAAAACAGGCAAGAGACCCTCACTTTCAAGCAGTTTTACCTTTGAGGGGAAAAATTTTAAATGTCGAAAAAGCTGTTACAGAGTCAAGATGGCTCAACAACGAAGAAATAAAAGCTTTAATCCAGGCGATTGGAATCGGGTTCACACCAAGAACCGAATATATGAATGATGAGGATTTTGAAAAAGAATTTCCGGATCCAGAAATGCAAGAAGGAGCCAAAACCGTTAGGAGAATTTTTCCATTAAGCGAAAGAGAGTCGATTGCACAGGCAGGTGCAAATTTACAAAAACTTAGATACAACAAAATCATCTTCATGACTGATGCTGATGTTGATGGAGCTCACATAAAAACACTTCTTTTAACATTTTTTTATAGACACATGCCATCCCTTATAGAAAACGGCCATGTTTATTCTGCAAGACCGCCACTATACAAAGTCAGGGCAGGAAAGGATGAAAAATATGTCATAGATGAAAGAGAAAAAGAAGCCCTTGTTGAAAAATGGGAGGGTAGAAATCCTACAATTATGAGATTTAAGGGATTAGGCGAAATGGATGCGGATGAACTTTGGGAAACAACCATGGATCCAGAAAACAGGATACTGGAAAGAATCAAGGTTGAAGATGTTGTCGAGGCAGAAAAAACATTCACAGCTCTAATGGGAAAAGATGTTTCAGAAAGAAAAGTTTTTATTCAGAACAACGCAACAAAAGCGATGAATCTGGATGTCTAATTTTTAACTAAGAAAAAAAATGACCGATTCCATTTTCTATCTTATTGTTTTTTTCTTGCCAATTTTTCTGTCAATTTGTTTTTCACGAACATCGAAAAACAAAAACATTTTCAAAGAAAGAACCCCTTTAAACAACAAAAACACAGGACATCTCGTAGGTGGATGGGCTTTAACGCTGACTCTTTTTCTCTGTTATTCTTTTTTTGAAAACCTTCCAGGCGAAACTCAAAATCTTCTATCAGCACCATTATTTTTTTCATCTTTTTTTTTCTTAGGCCTTATTGACGATGTTAGGGGAATGGGTGCAGCACAAAAACTCCTTTACCAAACATCGATATTGCTCATTTGTATATCAGGGTTAACAGCAGATTTTTCAGAAATTTTTGTATTGCTTTTTTTCGGGCTAACCCTCATAAACGGTTTTAATTTTATAGACGGCATCAACGGATTGTTGCCAATGCTGTGTTCCGTCCTGTTTTTTCAAATCAAAGGCGGAACACTTTTGTCAGTTATGGTTTTAGGGTTTTTTTGCGTCAGTAGAAGAAATAAAAAAATATACCTTGGAGACTCTGGTTCACTTTTGTTGGGATCAATTGCCTTTTGGACAGTCGCTGGTAATTCAAGCAACCTAAACTTTTTGACCACAGATCCCAAGTCAATATTTCTCTTTTTCCTTATCCCCATTGCCGATGTTTTTTGGGCAACGATAAGACGGTGCACTTTCAGGCCAGGAGAAAAAAAGACACTATCATCTTTTTTCACAAAAATATCTAATCCAGATGAAAGGCATATACACCACCTCTTAAAAAGAAACTATGGAGAAAGAACAACAATAATTTTACTTGCGCTTACAACATGGGCAGCAACAGAGTTTTCAATTTTTTTAAACTCAACAACCCTCTAAAGCTAGAGAGAAACCCATTCCACCACTCACACACAGTGTCGCAAGACCACGAGAACCGGAACCCAACCTCGAAAGAGAATGAGCAAGTGTTGTGGTTATTCGTGCACCAGTACATCCAATAGGATGTCCAAGCGCAATTGCACCACCAAATGGGTTGAGCTTTCCTTCATCCAGGTTCATTTCGTTTTGACATGCGAGAACCTGTGCAGCAAAAGCTTCATTAAGTTCAACATGTTGATATTCAGATGTTTTCCAACCTGTTTCTTTTTCAAGTTTCTGACAAGCTGAAACAGGCCCTATGCCCATATGTGTTGGAGGAACGCCCGAATCACAAAAGGCAACAATTTTTGCTAATGCATTGATTGGTGGGGAACTTCCTTTCACAAGAACAAGAGCACTTGCACCATCGGCCATTGAGCAACTCGTTCCCGCAGTTATTGTTCCACCCTCTTCTTCTTTTTGAAACACTGTCGGCAGTTTAGCAAGTTTTGAGGGTTCTGGGTTCTTTCTTATTGTTTCATCTTTTTCAAAATCTTTCTTATCAACACAAAGAGAGACAAGCTCTTTTTCAAAAACACCGCTCTTGGTTGCCGCTTCCGCTCTTTTGTGGCTTCTGATTGCAAAATCTTCCTGAGAAGATCTACTGATACCCCCTTCAGAAGCAAGAGTTTCAGCCGTCTTTCCCATTAATTGATTTGCTAACGGGCAGAAAAAACCGTCTTTATAATTTGCATCAAACCCTTTCATGTGACCATAACCCTTTCCCCACCTTGAATCAAAAACATAGTGAGGCAATGTGCTCATCGATTCAACACCCCCAACAACAACACACCTCTTTTCTGTCAAAAGCAATTCATTAAAACCAGCTTTTATGGCCAAGAGCCCCGATGCACATGCTTGATTAACAGTATAACCAACAGAAGAATTGCTTAAACCTGACCGAAGCCCTATTTGTCTTCCCGGGTTTGGGCCACTTCCACCCTGTCTTCCGTGTCCAAAAATAGCCAAATCAAAATCTTTTGCACTAAAACCACTTTCCTCAATTGCTTTCTTTGCTGCCATAACACCAATGTCAACTGCAGAAAATTTTTTTAAAGTTCCACCGAATTTACCTATAGGGGTTCTTTTTGCGGCAACAATCCAGACTGATTTCAAAACTGTTTAGGCAGCGAGGGCCTTACTTTTTCTATAAGGTAAAACATCACCTCTTCAGGAGATGCATGCTGGTTTTTTCTTGCCCAAGCAACCAGTATCCTTATTTCTCCTGCATTTGGTCTTAAAAAATCAGCATCTTCACTTTCCAAGAAACGACGTACAGAAACCGGAATCCCTTGAGGGTTTTTTGGAACAGAACCCGGAGTTATTTGTGTTTTTCTAAAATCAGCGTCACTTTCTCCACCATCAACAGGTGGAGAAGAAGAACCCGGATCCAGCAAAGACTCCTTGGAAACACCATAAAGGTCAACAAGCCGTTTCAAAACCTCTTTGCTTGGGTTTTTTCTCAAACCCCTCTCTAGAAGAGAGATGTATACTGCAGATATTCCAACATGTTTTGCAACATCATTCAAGGTCAACCCTCTCTGCTGTCTAAGACGAGCAAGTTTTTGTCCAATCAAAACACTCATAAATTTAGATGCCGGCGAAGGGACTCGAACCCCCACGTCCTTGCGGACAACGGATTTTAAGTCCGTCGCGTCTACCATTCCGCCACACCGGCATCAATAATAAATGATAATATCCATAATGATTAAATGGTTTTCTAAAATTAATGAAAAGGTTGTGTTTTCCTTCCATTTTCCACCATATGTGCGAAAAAAGGGAATAAGCATGACACAAATTCACGGAAACACAATTTTAATAAATCCAAAAAAAGACAAAATGTCTGGAGACGGCATTCTTGCAAGCGACACAGGATCCTATTGGGTTAAAACTGCTGATTGTATGTGTGTAGCGATTGTTGGAAGGGGTTCATCAGGAATCGTTCATGCTGGATGGAAGGGGTTGAATGCTGGAGTCGTTTCAAAGATGGCATCAATGATTTATGGAGAAAAAGAGATTTTTGTTTTTCCGTTTGCCAATGTTTGTTGCTATGAGTTTGGCAAAGACCTTGCAAAAGAACATTTTATCGAAAAAGAACTTCTTAAACAGGGTGCAAAAAACTATCTCGACATGAAAAAAATCTTACAAAAACAAATTCAACAAAACATACACTTCCACGACGAATGTACAATTTGCAACAAGAGGTTTGCCTCCAAGAGGGCAGGAAGAAAGGGGTTTAATTGGGTAGAAATGAAAATTTCCTAAAATGAAAAAAAGAACAATAGTTTGTTTTTTTCTTTGCGGATTGGGGTTGTATTTCCCATGGTACACCACCATTGACCTTAGCACATCCCCATCTTTGAGGATACTTTTAGTTTCTTCCTGTTTCCTTCTTGCCCTAGCGACAAACTACAGACAAGATAAAAACACAACACTCATGGGATGGTTGCTTCTTTTCTCTCTCATTCTTCACATATCATCAACACTCATCATCAACAGGGAAACACTCAATTCGATAGGTTTGGGGAGCTTTTTCACCCTATTTAACTCCCTTTTGCTTATCTTTTCAGCAAAAAAATAATCAAAATTCAGATGCAATCCCTATAATCTTATATTGAGTAAATTTCTTTTGGAGGATTGAACTTATGAAAAAAATCTTATTAATAGCACTAGGGTTTGTGCTTTCCTTTAACCTAAAAGCAGGAGCTTTTGATGATGTTCCTGTAGACCATTGGGCATACGATGCGGTTGAATACCTTGCAGCAAAAGGGTATGTCATCGGTTACCCAGATGAGGAATTTAAGGGAGACGAGCAAATGACAAGATATGAATGGGCGGTTATGCTTGCAAGGCTCGAAAGGGATCTTGCAATAAGGTTCTCTGCAGAGGGTGGCGGAACA
>CAYFJE010000032.1:0-10792 GCA_964343345.1 uncultured bacterium | reverse complement strand
CCAAAAACTTCTTCCATATTCATCTTGCTGTCAAAAGAACAATCTTCCAAAACTGTTGGCATAAGGTAATTTCCTTTGTCATAAGAATCTCCTGATGGTCTGGTCCCACCGATAAGAACAGTTGCTCCCTTTTTTACTGCATCATTAAACTGATCTTCAACTTCAGACCTTTGGCCTTCTGTATGTAAAGGACCCATTCTGTTTGATGTATCAAAACCTGAACCTACTGTTATTTTCTTTACCTTTTCAATAAGCTTTTCTCTGAATTCTTCATAAATAGGTTCATCAATAAAAACTCTTTTTACAGCTAAACAGGCCTGCCCACAATTGAAGAACCTTCCAACGGAACATGCTGAAACTGCCTTATCAATATCTGCATCGGACATAACGATAAAAGGATCGCTTCCACCAAGTTCAAGAGTGACTCTTTTCACTGTTGAAGAAGCTTTACTCATCACTCCTTTTCCAACTGGAGTAGATCCAGTAAATCCTATTTTTGCTATATCGGGATGGGTTGCCAACCTTTCTCCTACAACTCCTCCAGGACCACATACAACATTTAAAACTCCCGCAGGAAGTCCTGCATCAAACATGATTTGAGCAACTTTCAAAACCGTTAATGGAGTTGTGCTTGCTGGTTTCAAAACAAAAGTGTTTCCAGCAATCAAGCCAGGACCTAGCTTATTACCCGCCAAAGAAAGCGGAAAATTCCAAGGTGTTATAGCTCCACAAACACCCAAAGGTCTCTTTAGTATCAAGCCTATTCTGGCAGGATTGTGATCAAGGTTTGGAACAGAACCTCCTCTAAGGGATTTTGCCATTCCAGCATAATGTTCCAAAGTATGAGCAAATCTAAAAATTTCCATTCTTGCTTCTTTTATAGGCTTACCTTGCTCAGAAGTAAGCAATGCGGAAAGGTCATCTACATTTGACTTTACCGCATTAGCACAAGAATAAAGTATCTCGCCTCTTTTTGCTGCAGAAAAAGACCACCAACATTCAAAAGCATTTTTTGCAGCTAAAACTGCACTGTCAACAGTTTTTTCATTTCCGGAAGAAACAGTCCCTACAACAGAACCATCTGCAGGATTGAAAACCTTTGATGAATCATCTCCCGTTACCTCTTTTCCGTTTATAAAAAATCCCATATTAATCATTCTTCACATCCTTATGTAAATCCATTAATTTTTGATAGTAAAAATCTGCAGCAGTAGAAACATGCTTAAGTGCAGATCCTTCTAATTCTTTTTTTACTTTGGCTGGAACACCTGCAGCAAGCATTTTTGGTGGAATGCTATCTCCCTCCCTCACAACACTACCTGCAGCAATCAAAGAGCCAGAACCAACACTAGATCCATCCAAAACACAAGCATTCATCCCAATCAAGGCACCATTCTCTATAACGCATCCTTCCAAAACAGCACCATGACCAACAGTTACACTTTCTTTAACTATGGTTGGGTTTATGTGGCTTGTATGAATAACACTATTGTCCTGAATGCTGGATTTATCACCAATCCTTATATCAAAACCTTGATCAGCTCTCAAAACTGCTCCATACCAAATATTCGCTCTTTCTCCTATAAAAACCTGACCAGCAATTACAGCATTTTCAGCAATAAAAGCCGAAGGATGAATCACAGGTGTTTTTCCATTAATTGTTAATATCGTTGCCAAAACTAATCTCCATTGAATGAAGGTTTTCTTTTTCCCCTAAAAGCCTTCACTCCCTCTTGGTGATCTTTTGACAAAAGCATTTTCTTTTGAGAAGCATACTCTTTTTCCAAAGCAGAATCCCGATCGGTGTCAGTCATCATGTTTAATAATTTTATAGCTTCACCCGTAGCCATAGGCGCTCTTTTCAAAAGAGTCTCGACCCACTCCAAAACAAACTCAAGAAGCTTTTCCTTTGGAACAACCTTTGAAACAAACCCTAACCTAAAAAGCTCGTTGGCATCACTCAAAGATTTTGAAAGATAAAAATGCTTTGCTTTTGAAAGACCTAATAGTTTGACTAATCTATAAGTTCCACCATGCGAAGGAATCAGATTTAGTTGATGTTCTCTAAATCCTGCTTTTGCATCAGAAGCCATTATCCTGATATCACATGCCATTGCAAGCTGTATTCCTGCACCAGTTGCAACACCATTTATTGCTGCAAAAACTGGCTTTGGAAGATCTTCTAGAAAATCATAAAAATCACTGACAACCCTGCTCTGTTCAGTAAAATTTGAAGCATTCCATTTTTTTTCAAAATGGCTTATGTCTCCTCCAGCACAAAAAGCTTTCCCTTCTCCAGTAAAGACTACAGCCCTCACCTTTCTTTCAGAAAGTATTGGAGTCAGTTTTTTAAAATCCTCTCTCATTCCATCGTCTAAAGCATTCAAGGAATCTGGCCTATTTAATGTCACCAAAGCAACACCATTGTCTAAAAATTCATACTTAACTGAATTCCAATCCATAAGTTAACTTTTTTTCCACTTTATTATTGAAAAAGGCGAACTGCAGTCTACACAATGGTATTGTGCTGACATATGAAAAGGACCAAAAATTCCTGTTTTTTCTATGTTTTTAGAACCGCAATGCGGACAAGATTGATTTTCACTTTTTTTATCAACTTGGTCTTTTCTTTTTTCAAATATATTCAATTTAAAATTTCCATCAAAGGTTTGATTTTTGCTTTAAACTCTTGGATGAGTTCCGAGGAATTTTTATCTATGACCCCTTCGTCTTTTGCAACATTAATCAAATCTTCGTCTTCAAAAGAAAACCACGAAAGCGTTTCTTCGTAAATTTTCTCAACAGATTCTTTTAAATCATCTTTGGATTCTTCAGCAAGAAGTCCAAACCATCCAAAAGAAAAAATTTCATGATAATTTTCCTCCTGGAGCATCTTTCCCATTCTTGAAGAAAAAAACTCGAAAGAACTGTTTCTCAAAGAATCTAGAACAACACTCATTGCAGTATCAAAAATACAGGAAACAGCAATAAAATCTGTCCATTTTTGCCAATCCTTTTTCAAAAAGGGAGGAACTTCAAAATCAGGTCTATCACTTACAACAACCATCTCTTTAGGAGCATCTTCAAATTTCTTAAATAATGGATAAAGAACCCTGGCATGTCCAACTTCGTCTCCTGCCATAGAAGCAGCAGCTACAGATGCTTCCAATGTTGGACCGCTACATGACCAATGTCCATATCTTCTTCCTAGACAATATTTAGCATCGGCCAATCTAACCAAGATTTGTAAAATAGCTTTTTCTTTCGACATTTTTATATAACCTTGATTATTGAACCTTCTGGGAAGGCAACTAACTCAAGCCAATCTTTTCCATACTTTTCAACAACAACCTTTCTAGGATTTCCTTCAAAAGATATTACCCCTAAAAAACCAAGAGGGTCTTCTCCTTTCCTTCTTCCAAAAACATGCCACTTATCCATCAATGATATTCCCATCATCAATTATTTGAACAGTGTCTTTCCTCGAGACAGCAATCATTTCAACCCATGTACTTTCCTGATACATCTGATATGCATAAGCTTTTGCTAAATGTCGAGAAGGAGCAACAACATCTCCATTTAATTTAAGAAACTCGTCTCTTGTTGATTTTGAGTAGACATCATAAACATCACCAGTCGGCTTGAGTAGATTTGAATCTCTTATACCCATTTGATAACACCCCAGTCATTCAGACCTTCAACACCATCTTCTGAAAGCATTTCCTGGTTCCAAGGAGGATCCCAAACCACATTTATAGAAACATTTTTTATATCTTTTTCAAGATTTAACCTCTCAATAACATCTTCAGACATAAAATCGATTGCGGGACAAGCCATTGATGTAAAGGTCATGTCAACAATAACACTTTGCTCTCTTTCATCAAAGTGAACACCGTAGATTAAACCCATATCAACAATATCTATATCAAATTCAGCATCCTGAACATCGTGAAGAGTTTGAAAAATCTCTTCTTCCCTTTTAGTTCTTGATCTTGGATCTTGGATCACTTTCTTTCTAACATCTGACAAACTTGTTTGTGTCCTTTCTGAAGTATGTCAACAAACTCATCATTCATCTCTCCTCTGTTTTTCCACCTTTTCATAACACTATATCCATCAGAATTTGGGTCAATCCAAGGAATTTCGCCTTCCTCAAAAAGCCATTTCTTCTCGGAAGCGTCGAACTTGCAAGGAAATGGATACTCCAACACATATTTCTTTTCGGTTTCCGAATAATGTGCAGGAACATCAAGGCCAAGACTCTCTGCTAATGGAACAGCAGTGCTCATCCATGTTTGTCTTAATTGATCATTGCTTTGCCCTTTGAAACCATACTCAAGTTGAATGTTTTGTGTTTTTAAATCATCTGGAAGACCGAACCATTCAACTGTCAAGGGAAACATCCAGTCTAGAGCTTTTTGCAATCTCTCTTTTCCGTCAGAGTCCTTAACAAGTTTTTTCATCCATGTTTCTCCATGCCTTAAATGAAAACCTTCTTCTTTTCCGACTTTAACTAAAGCTCTCTTCCATGGTCCAAAAGTTGTGTTTTCAAAAACATCATCCAGAAGAACAAAACCGGCTCTGTCGTAAAAAGCATTTGCGACAGCAAGTTCTGTCCATGTTACCAAAGGAACATCAAAAGCATATGGGTATCTAAAACTTTTTGGATCTCTATCGTAAATAAACTCTTCCTTATTTATGCCAAGATCCTCCATAAGCCTGTAAGCAATATGAGCATGCCCTAGCTCATCTTGAATAATTCCCATGGCCGAAATGAATGCATTCGTTGTCGGAGCATCCTTTGCAGCAAGATAATAAGCAGGAGCACTGACCAATTCAGTATCAGCTGAAACTGTGAGAATCTTCTTCATACCATCTAGGTATTTTGGAGACATCATTGAAAGCTCTTCTATGTATTTGCCTTCTTTTAACCTATCCTCTACAAAAGATTCTTTTCTTAAATCGAACAAAAATTACTCTCCTTTGAAATCTGCTCTTCTCTTTTCAACAAAGGCTGTCAAACCTTCTTTGGCATCATGGCTTGCAAACAAAGGCCTCATATGTTCTCTTTCATTTGAAAGCGCATCATTCAATGACATATTTAAACCTTGATAAACACTGTTCTTGATATGAGCAATTGCCATAGACGCCTGAGAAGCAACCCTTTTTGCCCATTTCATAGTTTCTTCTTCTAAATTTTCTGCAGGAAATAATTTATCAACAATACCATACTCCAAAGCAGTCTTTGGATCAACAACCCTTCCTGTGACCATCATATCTAAAGCCTTTTGACAACCAATAAGTCTTGGAAGCCTCACAGTTCCACCATTCCCTGGAAGCAAACCTAATGTTACCTCAGGCAAACCAACTCTATATTCTCCCTCAGCAGCAAATCTGAAATCACAAGCAAGAGTCATTTCCAAACCTCCTCCAAATGCTCCTCCGTTAATCATCGCAACAAATATTTTTCCTGAATTTGCCATTTTCGACAAAGTCATATGTGCATAATTTATCATGTCTAAATTTGCTTCTAAATCATCTAAATTTTCAATGAATTTCTTGATATTCGCACCAGCACTGAAAAGCTTAGAACTGCCACTCTTCATAACAACAACCTTTACTTCGTCATCATCGATGTTTTGATCGATGACTGTATTTAATTGCTTCATCGTATCGATATCGTAAGAATTAACTTTCCCATCATCAAGAATGATGAAACCTACTGAACCGTCTTTGTCAAAATGTACTCTTTTTTCCATAATTACCTCACTTGTTTTGTATTTAAATACTTATCCTAACTTTTTTATAGAGAAAAAACTAATTAAAAATCTCTTGTAATATCTTTTTTCGAAAATCAAATATCTTTTCAACATCTCTTTCAACAAATGTTTTATAAACCAAAAAACCGCCAGGAACTCCAAACTTGATTGAATCAGTTACCAATGTTCCTCCATTTTCTTTTTCAAAAGAATGAAGATGGTCCCAATAAACATAAGGGCCTTTTCTCTGACAATCCTCAAACAACAAGCGAGGTTCCCATTTTGTTATTTCACTTTGCCACTTAAAAGGAATCTTGTGCAACCTAAGCCTGTAATCTATAAGTAGGCCTTCCTTCATTTTTATTTTTCCTTTGTTTAAAACCTTGAATTCCAAAAATGGAGGTGTGATTTTTTCAAGATTCCTGGCATTGGAGAAAAAATCAAAAACTTTATCTATGTTTTCTGGAACCCAGACTTGATACTCTTTTTCGACATGATGAACAAAAATAGACATTTGGAAAGTGTAAATCCTCGTTAGGATTTTATCAATGCCAAAACATTTCCTGTTCGGACTAAAAACCCTTTTTTTAATTTTCATCTTTTCTTTTTTCTTTTATTTCCCTCCAAAAGCAAAAAATCTTGGTGCACCATTGAATGAATTCTCTTCTGGAAGAGCCTCTTTGGTTCTTTTGGACTTGCTTAAAGAAGAAACACCCCATCCTTCAGGTTCAAAAGAAAATGAAAAAATAAGAGACATAATCGTTGAAAAAATAATTGAAATGGGTTTAAATCCAGAAATACAAAGTTTTGAAGCTTCTTTAAGAGGTAAAAAAGAAACACTTTATAACGTAATTACAAAAATCAATAGCAAAAATCCAAAAGGATCAAAAATACTTCTTTCCTCTCACTATGACTCTGTAAGACAAGCTCCTGGAGCAGCAGACGACATGCATGCAGTCGCTGCAACATTTGAAATAATGAGGATACTCTTGGAAGGAGAAAAAGAACTTAACCATGACCTTGTTATCATGTTTAATGATGGAGAAGAGGTGGGTTTGCTTGGTGCCAAAGCGTTTATGGAAGGGCATCCATGGTCAAAAGAGGTTCAATATGTCATAAACATGGAGGCAAGAGGAACGAGTGGCCCAAGTCTCATGTTTGAAACAAGCGACAATAATTCAAGTCTTGTTGAAATCTACGGATCATCCGTGACTCACCCAAGATCGTCTTCTATATTTTACGAAATATACAAGAGGCTTCCAAATGGAACAGATTTTGCAATATACAAAAAATATGGAATAAAAGGTTTTAATTTTGCATTCATAGGAAATGCACAAAACTACCATACGGAAAATGACAATATCGAAAACCTAAACTTTGATACCGTTCAGCATCAAGGGCAGAATGTACTTCAGATCCTCAATGCCTTACAGGAAACCGATATTTCAAGAATGAAACATGATGAAAACAGTGTTTATTTTGATTTCTTGGGAAAAGCTTTTTTTAGTTGGCCTGAAAAAAACAATGTCCCTATTTCAATAACCACAATGATACTTTTGTATTTTGTTCTTATGAGGCTAGGACAATTAAAAGCACTGACATGGAAAAAACTTGGATGGGGTTCTTTAGCTTTTCCAGCTTTTATATTTGTAACAATCGGAGTTGGAATCATTTTTGACGTCTATGTTTTTGAAAGTTTTCAATCAAGTGGTTGGTGGCCGGAAAAACCGGCATCCTCAATTGTCCTACTTTTCCTGATTCCATGCTTTATTTTCTGGCCAATACTTAAATTCTTAAGAAAAAGAGCAACTTTCTGGGGTCTTTGGGGAACAACATGGAGATTTTTCTGCGGATTCTCAATACTGATGGCATTCATTCTTCCAGGAGCTATATATCTATTCCTTATCCCATCTTTGGTTGCTGTAACTTCAGGATTGATACTAACAAGCACTAAGACAATCAAGGGGCCAAAAGCAAAACTCTTAGCCTCAATACCGGCACTTATTGTGTTAGGTTTAATCTGGATTCCTACAGGAGTTCTTCTATATGATGCAATTGGCTTTTACATGAGAACCTATGTTTCTCTTATTTTCGCAATTACACTTGCAGGACTGATACCCTTAAGTGCCCCTATTGAAAAAAAGAATTAGATTCCGCCTATAACAGCACCCTTATTCTCAAGATAGTAATCAACAGCTTCGGGACCATGCTCATGGCCTAAACCACTTGCCTTGACCCCTCCAAAAGGAAGTTCATCAAAACCATAATGAAGCATATTAACCCATGTAACTCCAGCTTCTATTTCCCTTATTGCTTTATGTGAGTCAGCAAGGCTTGCTGTCCATATAGAAGAGCCAAGACCCCATTCAGTGTCATTTGCCATATTTATAGCTTCATCTAAACTTCCAACCTTAAAGACAGGAAGAACAGGACCAAAAACCTCTTCCGTGACCAATTTGCAATCGTTTGGAACATCTATAACAATCGTAGGTTCAAAATAATATCCATTTTTAAGATCTGGATCTTCTGGTCTCTTTCCACCACAAATCACTTTTGCACCTTTTGAGACAGCATCAGCAAGCTGATCTTCTATCTCCTCTCTTTGGAAGGCAGTATGTAAAGGCCCCATTCTCAATTGTCCTTTTTCAGGACGGCTTTTTGGGTCACCAGGAACATAACTCACAGTTGCAGCTTTAAGCATTTCAAGAAATTCATCATAGATATCTTCGTGAAGAATTAATCTTTTTACAGCAAGACAAGCCTGTCCTGCATTCCAGAATCTCCCAATCCTGCAACCCTGGACAGCAGCCTTTAGGTTTGCATCGGGCATAACTATCATCGGGTCACTTCCTCCAAGTTCAAGAGTGATTCTCTTGAACTCAGGAGCTGCTGCCTCCATGACTTTCTTTCCAGTATCTGAAGCTCCAGTGAAAGCTATCCTTCTAACAATTGGATTCTCCAAAAGCTCCTGACCGACTGTGCTTCCAGGTCCAGTAACAACATTCAAAACTCCAGCAGGAAGACCTGCTTCCATAAAGAGTTCTGCAATTCTCAATGTTGTCAATGGTGTTGTTCCTGCCGGCTTAACAACAACAGTGTTTCCAGCAATAAGAGCCGGTCCCAATTTTGTTCCTAGAAGAGTAATTGGAAAGTTCCAAGGAACTATTGCCGCACAAACTCCAACAGGCCTTTTCAAAACCATGCCGTATGCATTTTTTCCCATCGCACTTGGCAGAGGAACCTGGGCACCTCTTATCTTGCTTGCAAGACCAGCATAAAAATCCATACCATGAACAAAATGATGTATCTCTCCATTCGCTTCAAAAGGAGGTTTCCCTTGTTCTTCTGAAAGAAGATTCGCAAGTTCCGCCATATTCGCTTTTACCAACCCCATTGCCCTGGTGATTATCGAAGCTCTTTTTTCAGCATCTGTCTCCTTCCATGTCTTGAAAGCATCGCTTGCAGCTGAAATTGCCTTTTGAACATCCTTGACTGTGCCTTTTGGAACAGTGCCTGCAACAGAACCATTTGCTGGATTCTTTATCTCAGACCTTTCCCCTGATTCCGATTCTGTCCACACTGGAATCAGTATCTTTTCAGGATTCCTGGGTCCAACTCTTTTTTCCGGATTGAATTTTGGATTGTCTTTCCATTCTCCGCCTATTAACATTTTGAAATCTGCCATTGTTTTTTCTCCTATTTTGGAATTTTCCCTAATCCTAACAAATCTTTATAAAATCACCATTGAATAAATGATTAACAGGCTCATAAAACACCTATCTGAAGAAAGAGATTTTCATATCAAAAAGGGATCTATCAAAAACATTGGTGGTGGATGTATCAACAACTCGTCAAAAATAGAAATCGAAAATGGTGATTTCTTTTGTCTGAAATGGAGAGATTCAAGTCCGAAAAGATTCTTTTCTTCAGAAGCAAAAAACCTTCAAGAAATCAGTCACACAAAAACAATCAAAGTTCCTTCTCCAATAATTTGGGAAGATAATTTTGAAAACGGAGGTTTCCTTGTTCTTGAATGGATTGAATTTTCAAGGAATGAAAAATCCGCATCAAAACTTGGAGAGGATTTGGCGAAAATGCATCAAATCCACAAAAATGAATTTGGTTTTGGTTTTGATAACTTTATAGGCTCAACAAATCAAATTAATTCTTGGAAAAAGGATTGGATTGAGTTTTTTATTGAAAACAGATTGGATTATCAATTCAAACTTCTGGAAAAAAAGAATCTCATAAATGTTGAATTTGGAAGAATGTTTGATTTGCTTTTGGGTCAAGCAAAAAAAATAACAGGAAATGTAAACGAGAAACCGTCATTGCTCCATGGAGATCTATGGTCGGGGAACTGGGGTTGGGAAATGAATGGGAATCCTGTAATCTTCGATCCTGCCTGCTATTATGGAAACAGGGAGGCCGATTTAGCGATGATGGAGCTTTTCGGATCCCCAGGATATAGATTTTGGGAAAGATACAACGAATGTCTTCCCTTGAAAGAAGGTTATCGTGAAAGGATGGATTTCTATAACCTTTATCACATCCTGAACCATGCCAACCTCTTTGGTGAGAATTACCTTTTTCAAGCTGAATCGATAATTAGAAAATATATTTAAGCCAACAATGAATCGCACTTTGCGGCAAAGATGAAATCGCTTTCTGTTAATCCGTCAATCTTGTGTGTCCAGATGGTAACCTTGACACGTCCCCAAGACAATTCAAGGTCGGGATGATGGTCCTGCTCTTCTGACATTTCGGAAACCCTGTTCAAATAATCCCAGGCTTCCTTGAAGTTCGGAAATTTGAATTCCCTTTCAAGATGATGATCTTCAACAAGGTTCCAATCACCATCTATCTCTTTCATCAAAACTGAAAGACCTTCTCCCTTCAGTGGAGGGATGCCGCCTTTGCATGGGATGCAGTTCTTTTCAGAAAAATCACTCATCACCTGAGAACCGGTTTCCATTTGGCTGCATCAAGACACGATATTATATGAATAATCCATCCAAGAAGAATCGCCCAAA
>CAYFJE010000031.1:0-10799 GCA_964343345.1 uncultured bacterium | reverse complement strand
CCGTCTATCGCTTCAAAATTGAATGCAAGAAAAAACCAAATATATCTCATTCGAAAAGAAAAACAGATAATTTTAGATACAAATGATGAAGAAGGTTTAGTGAATGGTTTTTATAGTTTTTATAAAGATGTAAAAACAATATGTTTTGTACAAGGGCATGGAGAAAAGAGCCTTTATGGAGAAGATGGAATTACAACAATAAAAAACTCCATACTGAATCGTGCTTACAAAATCAAAACAATTGAACTTTACGTTGATGATGAAGAAGGTTGTGAAATATTGGCAATAATAGGAGGAACAGGAAATTTCCTTGCTAAAGAGATAGAAAAAATTTCTAAGTTTAAAAATGTTTTGATTATGTTTGAAGACTTCGGAGAAAACTCACTTTCTGATTGGCTTAGATCTGAAAACATAGATTTTAGCGAGAACTATATTAATGATTCACTTGGAGAAGACTGGGATCCATTAATAATCTTAGCCTCCCCAAACAACCTAACCTCTCACCAAATAGTAGATTGGATTGATGAGTTCATGTTTTTTCCAACGGCAAAAGCAATAACAAATAAAAATTCTGACTGGATGAGTTCAGATTTGATATACAGCGGAATTCAAACATGGGTAGACTCAAATAGAAACAACAAAAAAGAAACCTCTGAAGAGTCTGGACCATTTTTAATGGCTTTAGCTCAAGAAAAAATAGAAACAAACCAAAAAAGAATTATTGTTTCTGATTTTGATATAACAAATGAGGGGACACAGCAATATATACCTGCAAGCAATCAACTTTTTTTAAACTTCTTGAATTGGCTTTCAGGAAGAGAAAAAACAACAACCATCACTCAAAAAGATAGGGGTTTGAATGCAATTTCGATAAATGACAAAGAGATTTTAAAAATAATAATGTTATATTTAGGATTAATTCTTGCAGTGCTATCTCAAGCGATAGTTACTCAGATTAAAAGAAAAAGAAAATGAAAAAGAAAATATTTTTAACTTTAATGACCTTTTTAACTTTAGGGATTCTTGCAAAAAACTTCTTAGAGCCTGAAACATCGAGTTTCAAATGGATCAACAATGTAAGCCCTGATGAATTGATAATTGAAAAAACATCAAGCGATGATGAAGTTCATTTTGTTAAATTTGGAGAAAAATGGGTTTTAAATTTTCCAAATGGATACAACATTGAAAAAATAAAACTCGACAAATTATTGAAATCATTAAAAACAATAAAACCTATTGATTCTTTCAAACCTCTAGAAGATGATCAAGATTATGGTTTTGGAGAAAAAGAAATCAAAATGACAACAAGAGGAGATTTTGAAGAATCGATAATATTCTTGGGGATTAGCAAAGATTTAAAAAAATCTTATTTGAAATTCAAAGGAGAAGAGGAAGTCCATTTGATACCTATGAACTTCTATGAATCTGTAAAAGGAGATAAAGAAGACTGGGTCGACAAGAGGCTAGCAAAAATAAACCCTGAAGAAATCAAAGGCATATCTGTTCATATAAACACGAAAGATTTCAAAATTCCAAACATTGATGTTTTTGGAAAAATTGTTCTCTGGGATCTTAGAAGAACTCAAGGAAGAGAGTGGCGTGAACTTGGAAAAGATTTACCTGTATCGTCTATGGCTGTAAAAAACTTGATTCACAGAATTAGAAACACAGAAGGATATGAACTAAATCATAGAGATTTTTTGGGAGATCCAGCGATAAAAATATCCATAGAAAAATATGAAGAAAAAATTCCTCTAGAAATAATGATCGATCCTCATGAAGGGTATTGGGCTTCATGGGGGGATTCTTTTGGAGGGTTCTATATGGATGAAAAGTGGGATCCGGAATTGATGATCCATTCTGGAAATTCCATCTACAGAGAAAAGTTTCTAGAAATTGAAGAATGGGAAGAATACGAAATTACAACACCAAATGGATCCAAATTATTAAAAAAAGAAAATGAAGACACAGAAAACCCATGGACTAAAATCTTTAATCAACCTTGGCCGGAAGAAACGAAACCGGCAAACACAACAAAACTAACAGAAAAAAAATCCATCAAGATAAAATGGCCGAAAGAAAAAATTGAACTAGATATCTTTTTTTATCCTGTTGAAAAAATAATTCGATTTTCAGAATTTGGAATAATGTGGGAGTTTCCTGAATATTGGTGGGAGCAAAATAAAGAAGTCTTCAATGACTAAGAGATTGCTAATAGGAGCTAATGACTTTGGTCTTTTTAATTCAATAGACAGAGGAATAATCAGATCATGCAAAGAAGGGATAATTAAAAATGTAGCAGTTGTAAGTTCTGGCAAGAGATTACCTTTACTCAGAAATTTAAAAAAAACAGATGTAGATCTTGGGATACAACTAAATCTAACAAAAGGAACACCTGTGTCAAAAAATGGTGTGAAATCTCTTTTGGGAAAAGAAGGTGTATTTCTAAAAACTGGACGTGAAGTTTTCTTGAATTCAAAAATAAAAGAGATTGAGAAAGAATTTTATGCACAGGTAGAAAAAGCAAAAAAAACCTTTAGTCCAAAATGGATAACCTGTTCTGATTACCTACAAAATAATCCAAAAATCTTTGGTATTTGCTTAAAGATTGCACAGCAAGAGAACCTTGCGATGAGAATAACTTCAGATTGGCAAAAAAATGCTGCAAGAGAAAAAAACATAAAAACTCCAGATTACTTTCTTGAGGATTTCTACGAGGAGCCAGGAATAACTGTTCCAGGGTTCTTAAAAATTTTGAAAAATCTAAAAAAAGGAACAACCGACTTGTCTTGTCATCCCGGGTCAATTGAAAAAGGAATAATAGAAAACTTTCATTATTCATGGCAAAGAGAAATAGAGCTTTCAACCTTGATAAATAAAAAAATAAAAACATTTTTTGATGAAGAAAAGTCAATTCAATTATTAAAATTTAGCAATATCTAAAAAACAATGAAAAAAGCAAACATACAGATACTGAGCGAAAAAAGCCTAAAAGATTCGGTGAAAAGTTCAAGCATAACAGGAGAGGTTCTTAACAGTCTAAAAAATTTCATAAAACCAGGAATAAGAACCATAGAGATCGAAAATATGGTTCTTGCAGAAATCAAAGAAAGGAATTCAAAACCTGCTTTTCAGGGATATAACAATTACCCTTTTGCAACATGCATAAGTGTCAACGAAGAGTTTGTTCATGGATTTCCATCAGAAAGGGTTTTGATGGAAGGAGATATAGCCACAGTTGATTTTGGTGTAATTTTTAATGGTATGTATTCTGATTCTGCATACACATACCCTGTAGGAAAAATACCACAAAAGGACATGCTTTTCTTAGATTGCGTTTGGAAATCTCTTTACAAATCAATAGAGCAGGCAGTCCCCAAAAACACAACAGGAGATATTGGCTTTGCAACACAGGAAGTTCTTTTCGATGGAGGCTACTCTCCAAGCAAAGAACTTTTTGGCCATGGCATAGGAACAATCCTTCATGGAGATCCATTAATACCAAACTTCGGAACAAAAGGAAAAGGTGAAATGTTGATAAAAAATCAATGTATAGCAATTGAAATAATGGCATCGCAAGGAGGAACAGAAACATACACAAAACCAGATGGATGGACAGTGGTCACAAAAGATCATTCTTTAACTGCACATTATGAACATACAGTCGTTGTTGGAAATCCTCCTTTGATTTTAACAAACTGCGAACTCTGGGAAAAAAAGCCCTCTTTAATTTTTAAATGAAAAAAATTATTGTTTTAGGCGGAGGCTGGTCAAAAGAAAGAAAAGTTAGCCTGAATTCAATGGAACAAGTTTACAAAACTTTAAAAACAATCAACAAAACAACTGAAAAGAAAGACATAAAAAATGGAAATGACCTTGTTGATCTTCTAAAAAAAACTGAAAAAAATACAATTATTTTTCCATGCTTACATGGGAAAGGTGGAGGAGAAGATGGAGCAATACAATCATTTCTAGACCTACATGACATAACCTATATTGGATCAGGGCCAAAAGCAAGCTCTTTAGCTTTAGACAAAATAAAAACAAAAAAAATACTTAAAAAAAAAGGCATTCCAGTTCTTCCTCACATAATTTATTCAAATCAAAAAAAACCCTACTTTAAAAACTTCGGAAACAAAATCATCGTGAAACCAATAAATGAAGGATCAAGCATTGAGACATACCTGATTGAAAAAGAAGAAGAATGGAAAGGGCTTGTTTTAAAAGAAAAATGCTTTGTTGAACCTTACATACACGGAAGAGAACTCACAGTTGGAGTTGTTGAATATGGCAATAAAAAAAGAGCACTAGGGGTTGTTGAAGTTGCTCCAAAAAATTCAAAATTCTATAACTACAAATCAAAATACACCTCTGGAGAAACTGAGTATATAGAAAAGCCAAAAAACATACCCGTTTCAATATTTGAAAACCTAAAAAAATACGCATTAACCGCTCACAAATCACTTGGATGTAAATCTTTTTCAAGATCGGATTTCATTGTTCAGGATAAGAAAATTTGGTACCTTGAAACAAACACAATTCCAGGCATGACAAAATTAAGCCTCCTGCCATTAAGTGCAAAATCAGAGGGCATAAACTTCAAAAAATTTCTTATGATGGTTATTAGCAATTATGAATAATCACCCATGGGATGTTTTTTTAAAAAACATAGAGTCTGTTCTATCTGAACTAAAACCCGAAGAAGAACATCAACCATCATTGAGGAGAGATGACAAAAACCTCAGCTTCATTTGCACAAACTCTATTAGATGGGGTGGGTCTAATGAATCTGATTTAAAAAAACTAAAAAAACATAACTTTATAGAAAGAATAAACAACAACAACAATTCACTTGAAATTGATCCAAACTATAACGAAATTGCTAAATCTCTTTTTGATTTCTACAAAAAAGAAAGAAGTGTTTTCTCGAAAGAATCATCCCCTTCAGAGAGATGGATAGTTGAATATTCCCAACCAAATACACACAAGGCTTTTCACATAGGACACTTCAGGAATGTTATAACTGGAGATTTCATAGTCAAGATATCTAGATTTTTTGGAATCGATGTAATTTCAGCCAACTATATAGGAGATATAGGAACCCATGTGTTGAAAGCTCTTCTCGGGTGGGAAACAAACAAAAAACCTACTGCTCCAGAAGAAGGAGATCTCTCGAGTTGGCTTGGTGGTTTTTATTCTGAATGGGCACAAAAAGAATCAGAATCAAAGAAAAATTTCGTAAATAGCATTTGGGAAAACAGAGAAGAAATCAATGAATCTGGAAAATTCGAGATAAAAGAAAATTTCAAAAAACTGAAAAAAAACAAGTTCTTAATAAATAAAATATTCGAACATTCTAGAAAAGGTGGTTTTTCCGAAGTCTCTTTTAAAGATATAAATTCCAGTGCTGAAAAATGGGGAAAAAATATTGATTTACAAAATGAAATTGCTCAAAGATGGAAAGATAAAAACGAAACATTAGTAAAAGACTGGAAACAAACAAAAAGATGGTGTCTAGATGCTTTTGATGAAATCTACGAACTTCTTAACATTAAATTTGAAAAAATATACTATGAGTCCGAATTAGAAGAAGAAGCTGTAAGGATTTCAAAAGAGCTAGTTCAAAAAGGATTAGCGAAAGAGGAAAAAGGTTCAGTTTTTGTTGACTTCAGAGAAGATCCATATAACGAACCGAGCTTAGATGTTCTTCCTTTGCTAAGGTCAGATGGACTGCCTTTATATTCGGCAAAAGACCTCGCATTAGCTCAGTTGAAAAAAAACCAATACAAAACCGATAAATCTTTTTATGTTGTTGGAGCTCCACAAGGATTTTATTTCAAGCAGGTGTTCAAAATTTTAGAAAAAAATGGAGACACTTCAAAATTGACACATATCGGATATGAAATGGTTGATTTGCCTGAGGGAAAAATGTCAAGCAGGTCAGGAAACATTGTAGCTTTTTCTGAATTGTGGAATGAAGCAAAAAACTTTGTAAAATCAAAATCTAGTGAAAAAATTTCTTCCGGTGATATGAAAAAAATAGTCATTGGTGCATTGAAACACCTGATGTTCTCAAGAGATTTTAATAAAAAAATATCATTTAAATGGGAAGAGGTCTTGTCCAACGAAGGAAAAACGGGGTCCTATCTCCAGTATGCTGCCGTAAGATGCAAGAGGGTTTTAGAAAAAAGCAACAAAAAACCGAATCTGGAATACAAAATGATGGAGATGAACAAGCAAGAAAAAGCTCTCCTCTTCCAACTTTTCACAATCCAAAATGAACTAAAAAGATCATTTGAAAAAATAAGTCCAACCCCTCTGCTTGAGTCCCTTCACAGACTTTCGAAGTGTTTTTCTAACTTTTATCATTCAAGTCCAATAATAAACAACGACAAACAATTAGAAGATTTCAGATTAAATTTAACCTATTTCACACTAAAAACCCTTGAAGAATCGTTAGAGATTTTTGGAATATCCATACCGGAAAAAATGTGAGCATAATATTAGAAAATATTAGAAAAAATATTGAAGGAACTCAAGCCTGTGATGATGTTTCTCTAGAAATAAAAAAAGGGCAAATAATTGCTCTTTTAGGCCCTAATGGTGCTGGAAAAACCACAACAATAAGAACTTTGATAGGCTTGTTGAAACCTGACTCGGGAAAAATAATGCTTGACAATCAGGAAATCGACTCATTAAAACTAAGAGAATCTGTAGCTTATGTTCATGCAGATGCCGGAACATACAAAAGACTAACGCCAAAAGAACATCTTCTTTTTTCTTTAAGATCAGAAGGTTTAGCAGAGAAAGATGCCCTTGAGAAAACCGAAGAATACCTGAAAATGTTCAATGTTGAAAAATATTCAGAAAAAAGGATGGAAACATTGTCAACCGGAAACAGGCAAAGAGTCCTTGTAGCAAGAGCCCTTGCAAGAAATACAGAATATTTAATACTTGACGAACCAACAGCAACCTTAGACCTTGTAGCAACAACAAAAATAATAGAGGATTTATATAGTGCGAAAAAAGAAAACAAAGGACTGCTGGTGTCAACTCATCAAGTTTGGATTGCTGAAAAGATAGCAGATTTAGTCGTGGTTTTATCAAATGGAAAAACAATTGCAAGTTGGAAAAGGAACGAATGGCCTGAAAAAACTCTTTCTGAATCCTTTTTAAAGGTTGCGGGAGTTTGACATGAGGTGGAATAGGGTGAAGGCAGTATTCCTGAAAGATGGAACTGAATTGATAAGGGACATCAGAACAATAATTGCAATGGTTCTATTTCCTGTTATCTTCATTCCTTTATTTATGGTTGTTGCAGGAATACAAGAAACACAAACGGTAACAAAAAGATCAGAAGAAAAATATATTGCTCTTGCTGAAGAAAGTCTCATAAAAGAATTTTTCACAATCGAAAATGAAAATCTAACCATTCAGCCTTTCAGTCAAGATTTTCAAAAAATTTTACAAAATGAAGAAGCAGACATATACATTCAATTAGAAGGAGATGAGTTTTTAATACATTTTGACGGAGGCAGAAGTGATGGAAAGTCACAAAGAGCAGCCGAAATGTTTGTTCAATATTTAAATGAATTGAATATCGAAAAAATAAAAAAAACATTAAAAGAAAACCAAATTTCAGAGGAAATACTAAACCCTCCATTGATAAGGGCAATAAATATGGCCCCAAAAGAAAAAGTTTCTGGATTTGAATTGGCACGATTCTTACCAATCGTCGTATTACTGATGGTTATGAATCTTCTAGCACATCCCGCAATAGACTCTATGACAGGAGAGAAAGAAAGAGGAACAGCAGAAAGTCTACTGGCTCTTCCTCTAAGAGCAAAAGAAATTATTTTCGGAAAGTTTCTAGTAATAGGGCTGCTTGCACTTATTGCAATATCCTTAAATATTGCATTGCTCATGACATCTATTCACCTGATGGGAGGAGAAAGTGCAAACTTCTTTTCTCATTTTCTTATGACCATCTTCGGATCAATACCAATGATTGTTTTCTTTAGTGGAGCACTCATCTTTATAGCATCCTCTTCAAGATCTACAAAAGAAGCCAGCAGCTACCTTCATACATTTGTATTAGTTTTTATGATATTTGCTTTTGTGAGTTTATCTGGAGACAATGTGTCAAACTGGGTAAACTGGGTTCCTGGAATTGGAGCAGGGGTGTCCTTGAAATCATGGCTAACATCCTCTGGGAATACAGTTTCATGGATTTCTGCCTTCTGGACA
Source organism: uncultured bacterium (assembly GCA_964343345.1). Taxonomy (GTDB): domain Bacteria; phylum UBP7; class UBA6624; order UBA6624; family UBA6624; genus UBA6624. The sequence goes on along the minus strand of CAYFJE010000031.1, from coordinate 2,552 downwards.
ACAGCAATAGGGATCGGTTTACTGAATGCATCGGCTTACCAATTCAAATCTGAAAATACAATACTTGGTATGGGAGGAATTAATTGGAAACAATGGTGGAAGAAAGAACGAGATGGAACTCGATATGCTTCAATCTCAGAAACAATGATGTCTTTTGTTTTCATATTCATAGTATTTTTATTATTAAGCTATTTTGGAGAAGCAAACTTTTTCAAAGAAATGCCTCAAGGACAAAGCTTGTTAATGGCAACATTCGTAGCACAAATTGGAGCAATGCTTGTACTTCCTCACTTCATCAACAAAACTCTTGGCCTGAAAAGAGATTACATCTTTCAAAAAGGGTTTAAATTTGGTTTTTATCTTTTACTCTTTGGGTTAGGAGCATGGCTTCTTGGTCTCCCTTTCGGCTATATCGGAGAATCAATTTGGCCTTCTCCTCCAGAATTTGAAGAAATATTTGCAAAGCTGATAGATCAAAATTCAATAACTTTCTTGATATTTGTTGTCGGAATAATGCCAGGAATAACAGAAGAAATTGTTTTCAGAGGGTTTATCCTTCACGGATTCAAAAAACTTGGAACAAAAAAAGCAATATTTTTTAGTTCTCTTCTTTTTGCATTAATGCATATGCATCCTGCAAGGTTTTTGTTTACTTTTGTTCTTGGGGTTCTCTTTGCAATGCTGACAATTAGGACAGGAACAATATGGTATGCTGTAATAATCCATTTCCTTGTAAACACAATATCGGTAATTATTGCAAAAAACAACCTTTTCGCAGACTCCCTAATATCTGAAACCTCTTACAACGATTCAAATGCTTTGACTTTCTTTATTTTTGGCCTAATAGGTTTTGCCATAATAAAAGCTTTGTGGAAGAAGATACCCATTTTCAACAAAGAGGTTGAATCTTGAAAATAAACGAAGATGTCCTCTTGAGTATCCCAAATTTGCTGTTAGCGAAGCATATAAAAGTTTCTCTTGGAGCAACAGGGTATGAAGTTGAACATGTTGAACCAAAAGATGTAGCAAAAAGAATAGAAGAAAAAAAATGGGACCTCGTAATCGTTGATCTTGGTGTTCAGGAAATTGACAATTTTCCTCCTGTTTCGGAATTCATAAAAACAATAGGGCTTGTTACACACAGAGACCTGAGACATAAACCAAAATGGGAAAAAAAGGGTTTTGTTTGTGTGTATAAAGTTGATTTTTTTAGTGACCCAGGAAAATTCCTTTTTCCCGAAAGCTAATGAGTTGGAGCTACAAAGGGAAAGATTGGAAGGTCCGAAGAGAACTAAAGATACGTCATTTAAACTACGAAGAAGCAGAGAAGGTTACCTTAATGTGGCTTGACGACCTCTTCAATTCTGGAAAAGAATGGGGGGTTATAGTTCATGGAGCAAATTCAAAAGTTCTAAAACCTATGGTTATAAAAATTTTAAAAAAAGACAAAAGGGTCAAAAACGAATCTATCAAAAAACACATCGAGAAACATTCAGGGCTAATTAACCCTGGAGCTACCTGGTTTTCTTTTTTCTAAAATGGACAAGGTGTCAAAAGAAACAAGATCAAAAATCATGTCAAAAATAAAAGGCACAGATACGAAGCCTGAGATAAGCTTAAGAAAAACCTTATGGCATTCTGGCTATAAAGGTTATAGATTAAACTACAAAAAAGCACCTGGGAAACCAGATATATGCTATGTTGGGAAAAAAATATCAATCTTTGTAGATGGATGCTTTTGGCATGGATGTCCACTCTGCTATAAAAAACCTTCTTCGAATAAAAAATATTGGTCTAAAAAACTCAAAGAAAACAAGGAAAGGGATAAAAGGGTGGATGGCAAGCTAAAAAAACAAGGATGGGTTGTTTTGAGGTTTTGGGAATGTGAAATAAATAAAGAAATTGAAAAAGTTTCAAAAAGAATAAAAACTCAAATCAACTAAAAACCATCAGTGAAAAATTCAACTTCTGAGGAGAATTCCTTTTTTGCATCTTTGAAAAGCCTTTCTCTTAAAAAAGGAGGGAAAATTTTTCCATCTTTCGTTATCTCTTCTTCAGAAAACCATCCCGGCCAAAGATGCCTTTCTTCAGTTTTTGGAATTTTGCCAATTGATGATTCTTTTAATGTTGCATAAAAATACAAACAAACTTCCTGCATTTTTTGATTGAAGTTAAAATCTTCTGGATCCTCTTCAAGCCATATGTTTTCTGAAACATAAAGAAGATTTCCAACATCAATATTCCAGTCGAGCTCTTCTTTAAACTCTCTTGCGAGGCATTCTCTAGCAGACTCCCCAACCTCAAGGCCTCCTCCCATTAGGGAGTAGGCGCACTCCTTTCCAGGTATCTCCTGCCTATTGAAAAGTATCCTTCCTTCACTCTCAACTATAGCAGCAACCCTCAAACGAATGTTCTTATTCATCTTTACCCTTAAATAAATAAAAAACTATAAAAGAAATCAAGGTACCGGCAACAACCTCATGGATGATTTTGAGTTGAGCCCATTCCACGGTAACAAAAAATTTCCAAAGAAGAACTGAAAAAACCCCTGA